>CADBTR010000102.1 GCA_902797675.1 uncultured Lachnospiraceae bacterium | reverse complement strand
GTTCCGATCCAAGGTTGCGCCTGCAATATCTCCGTCCGTAAATAATATGGCAGCAGGTCCGTCCCAGGGTTCCATCATGGTCGCGTAATAGTGATAAAAATCTTTCTTTTTCTGATCCATACAGACATTATTTTTCCACGGCTCCGGTATCATCATCATGACGCCCAAAGGAAGCGGCATGCCGTTCATCATAAAGAATTCCAATGTATTATCGAGCATTGCCGAATCGGAACCGGTCTTATGAATTACCGGAAAAATCTTGTCGGCGTTTTTTTCAAGATTTGGACTGTACAAGGTTTCCTCTCTGGCAAGCATACGGTCATAATTGCCCCGGATCGTATTGATTTCCCCGTTGTGAGCGATCAACCGGTAAGGATGCGCCCGCTCCCAGGAAGGTGTCGTATTCGTGGAAAATCGGGAATGTACCAGAGCAACGGCTGTTTCATATTCTTTGCTCTGCAAATCTGTATAAAACCGTCTGAGCTGCGTCACAAGAAACATTCCTTTATAAACCACTGTTCTCGAAGATAAAGAGGTAATGTAGGTATCCTCGGTACTCTGTTCAAATTCTCTCCTGCATACATACAATCTCCGGTCGAAAGGAAGTCCCCGTTCTGCATCCTCCGGCCGTTCAATAAAACATTGATAGATCGCAGGCATACAGTCAAGGGCAGTTTTTCCAAGAATCGCAGGATCTGTGGGAACTTTGCGAAATCCCAGGCATTTTAATCCGTTCTTTTCACAGATCACCTGAAAGAGACGCATATCAAGCGTTCTTTTTCTCACTTCCCGCGGAAAAAAGAACATCCCGATTCCATAATCGCCCTCATCCTTTAATGTGATTTCCGCTTCCTTTGCGGCTTTCTTAAAAAAGCGATGGGAGATCTGAAGAAGGATTCCCACGCCGTCTCCCACTTCTCCGGTGGCGTCTTTTCCCGCTCTGTGCTCTAACTTTTCAACAATGGATAACGCATCGTCCATGGTACGGTATTCTTTTTTACCGTCAATATTCACAACCATGCCGATTCCGCAGGCATCCCGTTCCTTTTGCAATTCCTCGTATTGGTTTTTCAGATATTCCTGATCATAACGATTCATGATACTGCCTCCAGTCTGTTTCTTTTCTGTTTTTTTGATTCTTTTTGATTTTTTCTAATCTTGTTTTTTGATTCTTCATAAGATCATCCGGAAATCTGCTTTTCGGAACAATCACAAGAGGTATTATAATTCTTAAGTTGTGAAAAATAAAATACTTTCCTTTTTGCAATAACCATACCTAAAAAGTATGGTTATTGCTGCGGACGCCATGCTATTCAACATCCTGCAAAGCATCGTACCCTTCCTCTCCGGTACGGATTTTTACTACATTCTCCACATTATATACAAAGATCTTGCCGTCTCCGATATGACCGGTGTAAAGTGTTTTCTTTGCGATCTCGATCACTTTTCTGACAGGAACTGCGCATACAACCACATCGATACGGATCTTCGGAAGAAGTGTTGCCTCCAGTTCTACCCCGCGGTAGTATTCCGGCTGTCCTTTCTGTTTTCCGCATCCCATCACATGCGATACTGTCATTCCCGTGATTCCTACATTTATCAATGCATTTTTCAAACGCTCGAGATTCTTTTCCCGGCAGAGAATCTCGATCTTGGTCATTTTTGCCGAACCGGCTGTCATGGTCTTTTTATCTACATCCGGCGCAACCTTGATCTCAACAGCTGACTCCTCCGGTGCAAGATCCGCCTCTCTTACTTCTACATCTGTCATGCCCTCCAGATATTCAGCTCCATAGGAATTATGGATCTCAAAGTCCGCATAAGCGCTTGGAAGACCATGTTCCGAAATATCAAGACCGTTGATCTCATCCTCAGCGCTGGCGCGCAGTCCCAATGTTTTATCGATCACAAAAAATGTAATGAATATAAGAACCGCCGTAAAAGCTGCTGTGGCACACATTCCCAATAACTGGATTCCCAAAAGTTTTACTCCGCCGCCATAGAATAATCCAAGCATGGGATTTCCGGCGGAATCGGCCAGAGAATAGGTAGGTGCTGCATCTGTTGCAAAAAGTCCTACCGCCACTGTTCCCCAGATACCGTTACACATGTGTACGGCAACTGCTCCCACAGGATCGTCGATATCAAGTTTGTGATCCATTAGCCATACGCCGAATACGACGATCAAACCGGATATTCCGCCGATAACAGACGCTCCCAGTGCATCCACTACATCACAAGGTGCTGTGATTGCTACAAGACCTGCCAGAGATGCATTCAGACACATGGATACATCCGGTTTTCCATAGCGCAGCCATGTATAGATCATACAGACTACAGTTGCAACAGCCGGCGCGATAGTGGTCGTCACAAAGATGGATCCCAGCTGATCAATGGAGGTTGCCGCTGCTCCGTTAAATCCATACCATCCGAGCCAGAGAATAAATACGCCCAATGCGCCAAGCGGCAGGTTATGTCCGGGTATCGCGTTGATCTTTACAACCTTTCCATTTTGATCTTTTACAAACTTTCCGATACGGGGACCTACCATGGCTGCCCCGATCAGGGCACAGATACCGCCTACCATGTGAATACAGTTGGATCCTGCAAAATCATGAAAGCCGATTCTTGCCAGCCAGCCTCCGCCCCATGTCCAGTGAGCTTCAATCGGATAAACAATTCCGGAGATTATCGCTGAGTACACACAATAGGAGATAAATCTGGTTCTGCCCGCCATCGCCCCTGATACAATGGTGGAAGTGGTCGCACAAAATACCAGATTAAAAACAAAATTTGACCAGTCAAATCCGGCATAGTTTGAGAAAATATCAAAGTTTGGCACTCCGATAAGTCCGAACAGCGTATCTTCTCCTAAAAACAATCCGAATCCGATCAAAATAAACATCACCGTTCCGATACAAAAATCCATAAGATTTTTCATGATGATGTTTCCGGCGTTCTTGGCTCTTGTAAAGCCGGTCTCGACCATGGCAAATCCTGCCTGCATCCAGAATACCAGAGCCGCTCCGATCAAAAACCAGACACCATAAACCTGTTCATTTACATAGTTCATAATTTCCTGAGTCATAATACATATCCTCCTTGCTTTTTATCGGTGTGAAACACAAATGATACCTTTAGAGTATAATTATTATACCATCATGCTTTTTTCAACACCAGTATGTATTATACACGCTTGACAGGAGAAAATAAAATACTTATAATATTACCATAATAATACCTAAAAAGTATAGTTAAAAGAAAGAGGAACCGTCATGGATTTAAGACAGATACGATATTTTATTACCGTCGCGGAAGAACAGAATATTACAAGAGCCGCAGAGAAACTGCATCTTTCACAGCCGCCTCTAAGCCGCGCTCTGATGGATCTGGAAGAAGAATTAGGCTGCATGTTAATGATCCGCGGAAATCGCCATATCACATTGACGCCGGAGGGACTGGCGTTAAAACGGCGGGGAGAACAGCTGCTTGCCCTCACTGATATGACAAAGGCAGAGATTTCTGATATGAAAAAAGGAATCAGCGGTACATTGTACCTTGGACATGTGGACAGCAACGGTCCCACCCTTGCTGCCCAATGGATCGAATCTTTTAAGAAAGAATATCCGAATGTAACCTATCATCTGTGGTGCGGAACGGTGGACGATCTGACGGATCGCCTGAAAGCGGGGCTTATCGATCTTGCGATCACGATGACACCGTTAAATCCCGATATGCTTGACGGAATTCCCGTTTTTTCCGAAAACTGGGTGGCGATCATTCCTTCGTCACACCCTCTCGGAAAATCAAGAAAGAAAAGTGTAAGCCTTACAGAGCTGATCGACAATGATCTGATCATCTCCGCAAGGCGTTCCAGAGAAGAAGAAATTCGCGGCTGGTTTCAATCGGAAGGAAAAGAGCCGCATTTTATCGTGAAAACGGCGCACTCTTCCAATGCTGCGAAATTAGTTGCCAACAATATCGGAATTGCTCTTTTTCCGGCTTCCGTTGCGAAAAATATTCCGGCAGGCACTGAGGTTGTAATAAAAAAAATCACTCCCGTAAAGAGTGTTGATTATCTGTTGTCCTGGGATAAAGAAAAGCAGCCCAATGCTCTCGCAACAAAGTTCCTCGAACATGTAAAGCTGCTTTCTCCGTTATAATATGATTGTTGACCACGATGATGAACCGGCAAGAAAATATCTTATCAGGCGATAACCTCGCAATCCGCGCCTTCGATATCCCGGATCACCTCTCCTACGGAAGGCGCGGTGATTTTTCCGTACAGCGGATTTTTGATGGAAACCACCGGCGTTGTGATCGTAGCGTAAACCTCCGACCGCTCAAAACAAAGATCGGTATCGATCATTTTGCAATTTTTAAGGGTAAGATTTTTACAATAACACAATGGCTGGGTTCCGATGATAGTACAGTCTTCAAAAGTCAAATGGTCGGAATACCAACCCAGATATTCGCCTTTGACGATGCTTCTTTTTACCGTGACATGATCTGTATGCCAGAATGCGTCCTTGGTGTCTAATTCGCAATCCTCGATCACCATATTATTCACATATTGAAAGGAATATTTCCCCTTGAATTTCACGCGATTCAGGATGACATCCGATGCTCCCATAAGAAAATATTCACTTTGCGCCGTTGAATCCTTGACCGTCAATGTATGTGTATTCCAACCGAATTCCTGTGAAATAATATCGCAATGTTCGATCTCCATGTCTGAACATTCACGCACTGCCTTGATCCCATGTAATTTCGTATCAATAATTTTCACATGTCTGCAATACCAAAGCGCTGCTCTGCAAAGCTCCGTCATCTCACAATTCCTGATGATTGTTCTCTCATCATGCCAGAACGGATAGCGAAGATTAAAAAAACAATCTTCCGTTACGATATCGCTGCATTCCTTTAATGCGCTCTCACCATCAGCAGAACCGTCAAAACGGACATTTTTCACCGTAAGTTCCTTTTTTCCGTATAATGCCCGCTCCTCGTCCAATGTAATATTTTCCAAAAACTCCATATATTCTCCTCTATTCTAATTGAATGTCGCATGGCTTTAGCCCTGCGACCTGCTTGCTGCCAACGGCAGCAATTCCCGTAGGCCGGAGATTCAAACTCCCACCTACGTAAGTTTCCTTTCTTTACTCACCACCTATAGAGGTGGGAGATTGAATCG
>CADBTR010000101.1 GCA_902797675.1 uncultured Lachnospiraceae bacterium | reverse complement strand
TCCGCAAATACTTCGGGACAGGGAAATGCGGGAACGGCATCTGCCGGCAGCGCGCCGAAGTTTTGTCCGAATTGCGGAACACCGACAAACGGAAGCAAGTTTTGCAGTAATTGCGGTCAGAAATTAATGTAATCCGATTACAGATATTGTTATATTGCGATAACTGAGAACAAAAAAGATAATGAAAAATAGATATCCGATCTGGATATCTATTTTTCGTTCGTCATTAGTAATTATTATTAGAGGAGAGTTTTATGTTGACAGATACCTTGAATGACAGACAGAAAGAGGCGGTATTGCATACGGAGGGACCGCTGTTGATCCTGGCGGGGGCAGGATCCGGAAAAACGAGAGTGATAACCCATCGAATCGCTTATTTGATTGAAAATAAAGGAGTAAATCCGTGGAATATCATGGCGATTACGTTTACGAATAAAGCGGCAGGAGAGATGAGAGAGAGAGTAGATGAGCTGGTGGGCTATGGCTCGGAGAGTATCTGGGTTGCCACTTTTCATTCTTCCTGCGTCAGAATATTGCGCAGGTATATCGATCGCATCGGCTATGAAAACAGCTTTACCATTTATGATACGGATGATCAGAAAACAGTGATCAAAGACATTTGCAAACGGTTTAACATAGATACAAAAACAACAAAAGAACGGGCGGTGCTGGCGGCAATTTCCGCGGCAAAGAATGAATTGATCTCGCCGGAACAATATGAGAAAAACAATAAAAATGATTTCGGAAAACACAATTTTATCCGCATATACAAGGAATATCAGGCGCAATTGAAGAAAAATAACGCGCTGGATTTTGATGATCTGCTTGTAAAGGCGGTGGAATTGTTTGAGCAATGTCCGGAAGTGCTGGAGCAATATCAGGAGCGGTTCCGGTATATTATGATCGATGAATATCAGGATACGAATACGGTGCAATTCCGGTTTGTGGAATTACTGGCGGAGAGATATAAGAATCTGTGCGTCGTGGGTGATGATGATCAGTCCATCTATAAATTTCGGGGCGCAAATATCGCGAACATTTTAAATTTTGAAAAGGTATTTCCGGAAGCGAAAGTGATCAAATTGGAACAGAATTACCGTTCTACCGGAAATATTCTGAAAGCGGCAAATGAAGTGATCCGGAATAATCATACCAGAAAAGCCAAAGCCCTTTGGACGGATAAGGGCGAGGGAGATCTGATCCGGTTGTGGGAAATTGATAACGGGTATGATGAGGCGGAAGCTATTGCCGGGGATATTGAACGGAAAGTCCGGCAGGGAAGCAGAACTTACAGTCAATGCGCCTGTCTGTACCGGACCAACGCTCAGTCGCGAACATTGGAAGAAAAATTTATCGCAAAAAGTATTCCGTATAAAATTGTCGGCGGCATTAATTTCTATCAGAGAAAAGAAGTAAAAGATATCCTTGCTTATCTGAAAACAGTTGATAATGCAAGAGATGACGTGGCAGTAAAGCGTATCATCAATATTCCCAAAAGAGGGATCGGACAGACCACCATCAATAAAGTGGAGGAATTTGCCAACGCAGAGGGGATCAGCTTTTTTGAGGCGTTAAAGCGTACCGAGGAAATGAAGATCGCGTCAAAAACCGCAAATAAAATTATTGATTTCGTTAATTCTATCCGCGTATACCGAAGTAAGCTTGGAGAATATCCGCTGACTGATATATTTCATGATATTGTTGACGGTACCGGTTATATCAAGGAACTTGAGGCGGAGAATACAGATGAGGCAAAGGCGCGTATCGAAAATATCGAGGAATTGCTGTCAAAACTTGCCGATTATCAGAAACAGGAGGAAACGCCTACCCTGTCGGGATTTCTGGAAGATGTCGCGCTGGTTGCAGATATTGACAGTATGGATCAGAACAGCGATTATGTTGTGCTGATGACGATTCACAGCGCGAAAGGACTGGAATTTCCGGAAGTATATCTGTGCGGTATGGAGGACGGATTATTTCCAAGTTATATGTCGATCAACAGTGATGATTCCACGGATGTTGAGGAAGAACGCAGACTTTGTTATGTGGCGATCACCCGGGCGATGGAAAATCTTACCATGACATATGCCAGAAAGCGTATGGTCCGCGGTGAATTGCAATACAATTCTATATCCAGATTTATAAAAGAGATACCGCCGTTGATCCTGGAAAGCAAGACCGGCGTCGGAAATTTCGGTGATTTGCAAAATCTCGAAATGAAAGAATCTGATACATTCGGAGGAAATTTCTTCGGAGGTTTTTCATCAGGCAGAAAGGAAACGGGCGGAAGAAGATTCGCCTCCGGAAGCAGCGCCGCAAAAGCCGCATTTGCGAGAAATTCTTATGGCGGACTGGGAGGATTTGGGAAAAAGGCAATGACAGCTGGCGAACTTCTGAATTCCGGTCTTGTACAGAAAGGCTTTGCCGGCGGGGCGGCACAGGAAACGGCGGCATCACAGTCAGATGACGAAAATTCAGCGGCAGATGCAGGACCTTACGGACTTGGTTATCAGGAAGGCGATACCGTGAAACATGTGAAATTCGGCGCAGGAAAAGTGATCTCCGTGAAAGATGCGGGCAGAGATTTTGAAGTTACGGTAGAATTTGAGAATTACGGCGTCAAGAAATTATTTGCGATGTTTGCAAAATTAAAAAAGGTGTAGTATATTTCAATGAAGTGTGCTATAATAAGAAAAAGTAACCCGAGTGGGCAGAATATGGAGGTATGACATGAATAAGATGGAAGAACTCATTGCAGCGTCAAAACTTGGTGAAATGTTGCAGAAGAAGCAGGCAGAGGAGAAACAGAAAAATACGATCCTTTGCGTTTTGGCAGCAATCGGAGTTGTATTGGCTGTAGCTTGTATCGGATTTGTAATCTATAAGAAATTTGTTGAGAAGTCATATGATGATTTTGACGATGACTTTGATGATGATTTTGAAGAAGATTTCTTTGAAGATGAGGATGATGAAGATCTGTAAGATTTTGTTTTGCAGGAAAATTTCATGAGAAAGCATGACAGCTGCCTTTGGGCAGCTGTTTTTGTGAAGACGGCAAGCCGAAAAGTCCGGCGCAAGCTTGCTTGCAGACCGGACTTTGGGGCGCCCGCTCATCATCGAATGTCCGAAGGACATGAGATGAAAGCGGTGTAGCCGTATCGAGCAGGAGGGAGATGAAGTTCCCTCCTGCTCGATCAACAGGGCATCAGTGCAAGTCGGCTTGCAGACAAGGAGGAACCGTATTTTGAAAAAAGGACAGATTTATGAGGGAATTGTCACGGAAATTGAATTCCCTAATAAGGGAATGATATCATATCGGGAGGAAGATCGGGAATACCGGGTGACAGTAAAAGGGGTACTGCCGGGACAGAAAGTTTCCTTTGCATTGAGAAAAAAACACGGGGATCGCTGCGAGGGACATCTTATGGAGGTTTTTGAACATTCTTCCATGGAAGACAGGAAAGAAGTCTGTCCTCACGCAGATGTATGCGGCGGTTGCTTTTATCAAAGGGTATCCGCGGAAAAGCAGCGGGAAATAAAGGAACAGATGCTGAAAAAAATAATGGATGGGGCAATTAAAACGCCTTATGAATTCGAGCCGCTGATCAGCAGTCCGATAAAAACCGCTTATCGCAATAAAATGGAATTTTCATTCGGAGATGAATATAAGGACGGACCGCTGGCGCTGGGCATGCATAAAAAGGGCAGTTTTTATGACATTGTTACGGTGACGGATTGTCAGATCGTCAATGAAGATTATCGGAAAATTCTCATAAAAACATTGGACTTTTTTAAAAAATCAGGATTGACATATTATCACAAATTGCGTCATATCGGTTATCTTCGTCATCTGGTGGTCCGCAGATCGATTAAGACAGGAGAGATCCTTGTGAATCTTGTTACAAGTTCCGCTTATCCGGCAGATGAAATGGAGGGGAAACAGACGGAGACGGAAATGCTGCAGTCTTATTGTGATCTTTTACTGGAAGATGCCGACGGATACAGCGGGAAAATGACGGGAATTTTGCATACGGTTAATGACAGCCTTGCAGATGTTGTGCAAAGTGATCGGACAGACATTTTATACGGGAAGGATTACATTACGGAGGAAATTCTGGGCTTACAATTCAAAATCTCTGCATTTTCCTTTTTCCAGACAAATTCATTGGGTGCAGAGGTATTGTACGGGAAAGCAAGAGAATATATCGGCGATACGAAAGATCAGGTTGTTTTCGACCTGTACAGCGGAACGGGAACAATCGCGCAGATGCTTGCGAAAGTTGCAAAAGAAGTGATAGGCGTGGAAATCGTGGAGGAAGCGGTGGAGGCTGCAAAGGAGAACGCGGCTTTGAATCAGCTGAATAACTGCCGTTTTATTGCAGGCGATGTGTTAAAGGTTCTGGATGATATTCCGGAAAAACCGGATTTCATCGTGCTGGATCCGCCGCGGGACGGCATTCATCCGAAAGCATTGGAGAAAATTATCCGGTATGGAGTGAAAAATCTGGTTTATATATCTTGCAAACCGACTTCTCTGGCGAGAGATCTTCTGGTGTTGCAGGAAAGAGGATACAGAGTGGAGAAAGTGTGCGGGGTGGATCAATTTCCGATGACGACACATGTGGAGACGGTTGTCTTGCTTTCCAAGGGCGAGGTCGACTCGAAAAAGATTCGGGTTGAGTTCTCTTTGGAAGATATGGAT
>CADBTR010000100.1 GCA_902797675.1 uncultured Lachnospiraceae bacterium | reverse complement strand
CTCCCACCTCTATAGGTGGTGAGTAAAGAAAGGAAACTTACGTAGGTGGGAGTTTGAATCTCCGACCTACGGGAATTGCTGCCGCCGCCAGCAAGCAGGTCGCAGGGCTAAAGCCATGCGACATTCAAGTGAATTTTCCAGGCTTTGCCGGGCGCCGGAGAATTTCAACAGGAAATAAAGGAAAGGAGAACAACATGTTGTATGAAAAAGTTTCCGCAGATATGAATTTTGTGGAGAGGGAAAAGAAGACAGAAAAATTCTGGAAAGAAAATAAGATTTTTGAAAAGAGTATGGAACACCGCAAGGAAGGCGAGACCTATACATTTTATGACGGACCTCCGACAGCAAACGGCAAGCCGCATATCGGGCATGTATTGACGCGTGTCATCAAGGATATGATCCCGAGATATCGTACCATGAAGGGAGCCATGGTTCCGAGAAAGGCAGGATGGGATACTCATGGTCTGCCGGTGGAACTGGAAGTGGAGAAAATGCTCGGGCTGGACGGCAAGGATCAGATCGAGAATTACGGAATTGAGCCGTTTATCAAAAAATGCAAGGAATCCGTATGGAAATATAAGGGGATGTGGGAGGATTTCTCAGGAACGGTCGGTTTCTGGGCGGATATGGAACATCCGTATGTCACCTATGAAGATGATTATATTGAGTCAGAGTGGTGGGCATTGAAGCAGATCTGGGAAAAGGGTCTGTTATACAAAGGCTTTAAGATCGTGCCTTATTGTCCTCGTTGCGGAACTCCGCTGTCCAGCCAGGAAGTGGCGCAGGGATATAAAGACATCAAGGAACGCTCTGCTATTGCAAGATTTAAGGTAAAAGATGAAGACGCCTATATTCTGGCTTGGACGACCACACCTTGGACCCTTCCGTCCAATGTGGCTCTTTGCGTCAATCCGAATGAAGAATATGCGAAAGTAAAGGCGGCAGACGGATTTACTTACTATATGGCTTCCGCGCTACTTGATACCGTATTGGGACGGCTTGCCGTCAAGGCAGATCCGGAGCAGGGCATTGAGGCAAAGCCTGCTTATGAAATCTTAGAAACTTACAAGGGACAGGATTTAGAGGGAAAAGAATATATTCCATTGTTTGATTTTGCAGTGGAAACCTGCAAAAAACAGAACAAGAAAGCTTTTTATGTAGTCTGCGATACTTATGTAACGCTGACAGACGGTACCGGAGTGGTACACATTGCGCCTGCATTCGGTGAAGACGACTCCAAGGTGGGTAAAAAATACGACCTTCCTTTTGTACAATTTGTAGACAGCAAGGGTGAACTGACAAAAGAGACAAGCTATGCGGGCGTATTTTGCAAGAAAGCGGATCCGATGGTATTGAAAGATCTGGATGAGGCAGGACTTCTCTATGACGCTCCGAAATTCGAGCACAGCTATCCTCATTGCTGGAGATGCGATACGCCGTTGATTTATTATGCAAGAGAATCCTGGTTTATCAAGATGACGGCAGTGAAAGACGATCTGATCCGGAATAATAATACGATCAACTGGATTCCGGAATCCATCGGTACCGGACGTTTCGGCAACTGGCTGGAGAACGTGCAGGACTGGGGCGTTTCCAGAAACCGTTACTGGGGCACGCCGATGAATATCTGGGAGTGCGGGTGCGGCTGTCAGAAAGCAGTGGGAAGCAGAAAGGAACTTGCGGAATTAAGCGGAGATCCGAATGCTGCCAATGTGGAACTTCACAGGCCTTATATCGATGAAGTGACGATCAAGTGTCCGGAGTGCGGAAAAGAGATGCACAGAATTCCGGAAGTGCTGGACTGCTGGTTTGATTCGGGAGCCATGCCTTTTGCACAGCATCATTATCCGTTTGAAAATAAAGAATTGTTTGAACAGCAATTTCCTGCGGATTTTATTTCCGAGGCGGTAGACCAGACAAGAGGATGGTTCTATACGCTTCTGGCGGAATCCACATTGTTATTTAATAAAGCGCCATATAAGAATGTCATCGTTTTAGGGCATGTACAGGACGAGAACGGTCAGAAGATGAGTAAATCCAAGGGAAATGCGGTGGATCCTTTTGCCGCCCTGGAAACGCATGGAGCCGACGCCATCCGCTGGTATTTCTATATCAACAGCGCGCCGTGGCTGCCGAACCGCTTCCATGACAAGGCAGTGACGGAGGGACAGAGAAAATTCATGGGTACCCTTTGGAATACCTATGCATTCTATGTGCTCTATGCGAATATTGATGAATTTAATCCGTTAAATTATACCCTGGATTACGATAAACTTCCGGTTATGGATAAGTGGCTCTTATCCAAGCTGCATACAGTGATCGGCGAAGTGGATGAAAATCTCGGAAACTACCGGATCCCGGAAGCCGCAAGAGCATTGCAGGAATTCGTGGATGAGATGAGCAACTGGTATGTGCGCCGCTCCAGAGACCGTTTCTGGGCAAAGGGCATGGAGCAGGATAAGATCAATGCTTATATGACCTTATATACCGCACTGGTGGAGATCTGCAAGACGGCAGCTCCGATGATTCCGTTTATGACAGAGGATATTTATCAGAACTTAGTGAGAAGCATTGATAAAAATGCGCCGGAGAGCATCCATCTGTGCGACTTCCCGAACGTCAACAAAGAATGGATCGATACGGAACTGGAGGCGAATATGGAGGAGGTGCTCACCATTGTAAATATGGGACGTGCCTGCAGAAATGAGTCCAATATCAAAAACCGCCAGCCGATCCGCAAGATGTATGTAAAATCAGACAAGGAGTTATCGGATTTCTATAAGGAAATCATCACAGACGAATTGAATGTAAAGGAAATCGAATTTACGGACGATGTGAGAAGCTTTACCACCTATCTGTTCAAGCCGCAGTTAAAGACGGTGGGACCAAAGTACGGAAAGCAGCTGGGCACTATCAAATCTCATCTCGCAGAGCTTGACGGCAATGCGGCCATGGATGAATTAAATGATAAGGGAGCTCTTGTATTTATGGCAGGAGACGTGGAAGTATCCCTGACGAAAGAGGATCTGTTAATCGAGATGACGCAGCAGGAAGGGTATGTCTCTCAAAATGACCATGGCATGACTGTGGTGCTGGATACAAACCTGACGCCGGAACTGATCGAGGAAGGGTTTGTCCGCGAGGTGATCAGTAAGGTTCAGACCATGCGAAAAGAAGCCGGATTTGAAGTTATGGACAGAATCTGCATTTATGTGGATAAAAATGCGAAAATCGCCGATATTTTAAGGAAAAATAAAGAAGAAATCCTCTCGGAAGTCTTGGCAAATGACGTGATTTTTGATACAATGAATGGGTATAAAAAAGCGTGGAATATTAATGGAGAGGATGTTGAATTAGGCGTGGAGAAGCAGGCTTAATTATTCAATTGTCGTAAGCATGACGGCATACGACATTGAGCGGTCGCACAGGTAAGGCTATGCGACATTCAACCGCCGGAAGGCAGAATGGAGGAAGAAATGTCAGAATTTGGAATATTCTCAAAAGAGGAATTTAAGAAACAGGTGAAGGATTACGTAAAGGTTACTTCAAGAAGAACGATCGAGGATGCAACGCCGTTAGATATCTATCACGGTGTGGCATATGCCTTGAAGGATCTCATTATTGACGAATGGATCGCAACGCATAAAGAATATGAGAAGAAGGATGCCAAAACAGTATACTATCTTTCTATGGAATTTTTGACCGGGCGCGCCATGGGAAATATCATCATCAATTTAAGCACCTGCAAGGAGATCAAAGAAGCGATCGCGGAACTCGGTCTTGATCTGAATCTGATCGAGGATCAGGAGCCGGATGCGGCGCTTGGTAACGGCGGTCTGGGAAGACTTGCGGCATGCTTTCTGGATTCCCTTGCTACACTTGGTTATCCGGCTTATGGCTGCGGTATCCGTTATCGTTATGGTATGTTCAAGCAGGCAATCCGTGACGGTTATCAGGTAGAGCTGCCGGATGAGTGGTTGAAGGACGGCAATCCTTTTGAGGTACGCAGAGAAGAATATGCCTGCGAAGTAAAATTCGGCGGATACACCAAATGGGTGAAAGGAGAGGACGGAAGAGAGAGAGTCGTTCAGGATGGCTATCGTTCCGTCAGAGCCGTACCGTATGATCTTCCGATCGTAGGGTATGGAAATAATGTGGTAAATACTTTAAGAATCTGGGATGCAGAGCCGACACAGCGTTTTGAGCTGGATTCTTTCAATAAGGGCGATTATCTGAAGGCAACAGAGGAAGAATCTCTTGCAAAGAGCATTGTCGAGGTGCTTTACCCGGCAGACAATCATTATGCCGGAAAAGAGCTTCGTCTGAAACAGCAGTATTTCTTCGTATCTGCCAGCGTGCAGACCGCTATTAAGAAATATCTGGATCATCCGGATCATGATATCAAAAAATTATATGAGAAGGTAATCTTCCAGTTGAATGATACCCATCCGACCATCTGTGTTGCGGAACTTATGAGACTTTTGATGGATGTTTACGATCTGACATGGGATGAGGCATGGTCTGTCACGACAAAGTGCTGTGCTTACACCAACCATACCATTATGGCGGAAGCCCTGGAGAAATGGCCGATCGAATTATTCTCGAAGTTGCTTCCGAGATGCTATCAGATCATCGAGGAGATCAACAGAAGATTTCAGCTTGAGATTACCGCCAAATATCCGGGCAATCAGGAAAAGCAGAAGAAGATGGCAATTATCTATGACGGTCAGGTGAAGATGGCAAATCTTGCGATCTATGCAGGTTTCTCCGTAAACGGCGTGGCAAGACTCCATACAGAGATTCTTAAGAAACAGGAATTGAAAGATTTCTATGAGATGATGCCGGAGAAGTTCAACAACAAGACCAACGGTATCACCCAGAGAAGATTTCTGCTTCACGGAAATCCGCTTCTTGCAGACTGGGTAACCGGCAAGATCGGTCCGGAATGGATCACAGATCTCAGTAAGATCAAACAGCTTGAGATTTATGCGGGAGATGAGAAGTGCCAGGCGGAATTTATGAACATCAAGTATCAGAACAAACTTCGCCTTGCAGAATATATCAAGAAACACAACAACATTGAAGTGGATCCGCGTTCGATCTTCGACGTGCAGGTCAAGAGACTTCATGAATATAAGAGACAGCTGCTCAACATTCTCCATGTGATGTATCTGTACAATCAGATCAAGGAGCATCCGGAGATGGAATTCTATCCGAGAACATTTATCTTCGGGGCAAAGGCGGCAGCAGGATACAGAAGAGCAAAACTTACGATCAAGCTCATCAACAGCGTTGCCGATGTGATCAATAATGATAAGTCTATTAACGGCAAATTAAAAGTCGTATTTATCGAGAATTACCGCGTATCCAATGCGGAGTGGATCTTCGCTGCTGCAGATGTCAGCGAGCAGATCTCCACAGCCAGCAAGGAGGCGTCCGGAACCGGTAATATGAAGTTCATGTTAAACGGAGCATTGACCTTGGGAACAATGGACGGCGCAAACGTAGAGATCGTCGAGGAAGTTGGCAAGGAGAACGCATTTATCTTCGGTATGTCTTCTGATGAGGTCATTCATTATGAGCAGAACGGCGGCTATGATCCGATGCAGATCTTCAATAATAACATGGATATCCGCAAGGTATTGATGCAGCTGATCAACGGAACCTATGCTCCGGATGATTCCGAGCGCTTCCGTGAGATTTATGATTCTCTGTTGACGAATAAGTACGGAAGACCGGATGTTTACTTTATTCTGAAAGATTTTGAGTCCTATGCGGAGGCACAGAAGCGGGTAGAGCAGGCCTATAAGAATAAGGCAGGCTGGGCGAAATCGGCTATCTTAAATGTTGCCAATGTAGGAAAATTCTCATCAGACAGAACTATTGAGGAATATGTGAGAGACATTTGGAAACTTGATAAAGTAACGGTAGAATTATAAGAAAACAGTTACGAAAAATAATCGTAAGAAATCACAAATAATACGATAAAATAAAACCGCAGCTCTTAAAAAAGGCTGCGGTTTTTGCGGCAGCAATTCCCGTAGGTGGGAGTTTGAATCGGAGTGCCGTTCAAAAAAGATACTTCCTGATTTTATCAAGAAGTATCTTTTTCGCCATGATTATTATACAAAAAAGTTCATAATAGCGCCGCCCTGAGCTGCGACAGACTGATTTGCGGCAGCGTGTTTTTCATATTCCGTCAATTCTGCGATCTTCTGCGCATCTGTATCACCGTAGTAATCAGAAGCTTTCTTCGCACGATCCATATAATCACGCCAGAATTCATCATTCGTCGAATATTTTAAATTCATGGAATGAGCAGAATCCATCATGAACCGAAGGGTATTATCATATTCCCGAT
>CADBTR010000099.1 GCA_902797675.1 uncultured Lachnospiraceae bacterium | reverse complement strand
CTTCGCCACCAGTCCAGCATGAATGTCCAAAACCTTACGAATACAAGTATTCGTCGGCTTTGAACATTCATGCTGCTGAATAATTACAAATTAATTTGTAATTATTCAGCGCAATAGATAAGGAATCCGAAATATCACAGAATGGAATGAAGAATTATTATGAGACTGACAACGATTTGTTATATTGAAAAAGACGGTCAATATCTGATGCTGCACCGGACGAAGAAGGAGCAGGATCAAAGCCATGACAAATGGCTTGGGATCGGCGGAAAGTTTGAGCAGGGTGAGAGCCCGGAGGAATGTATCTTAAGAGAGGTAAAAGAAGAGACCGGTCTTACACTGACGTCTTTTGTGTTGAGAGGAATTATGACCTTTTTGGGACAGGGGCTGGAAGATGAATATATGTTTATCTATACGGCAGACTCCTTTACCGGAACCTTGACGGAGTGCAGTGAGGGGGAACTGGAATGGGTGGATAAACGCAAGGTATTGGAGTTGAATATCTGGGAAGGGGATGTGTATTTTCTGGAGCGTCTGATTGGCGGAGACGCCTTCTTTTCATTGAAAGTACAATATCTTCCGGATAGCAGCGGAGAACTTGTCCTGTCATCGGTGGACAGCTATGATGTAAAAAACGGGATTGACGGTAAGGAACAATTTGTGTATCATAAAGAGATGTAAAAATCATAATAAACTATCGTTATTAAAGGAGAAAACATGGCGGGATCAATTTACGGAACTTTATTTCGGGTTTCCACATGGGGAGAGTCACATGGAAAAGGAGTCGGCGTTGTAGTGGATGGCTGTCCGGCGGGGCTGCCTCTTTGTGAAGAGGATATTCAGATTTATTTGGACAGAAGAAAACCGGGGCAGTCCAGATTTACCACGCAGAGGAAAGAAGAAGATCAGGTGGAGCTGTTATCCGGAGTATTTGAGGGAAAGACTACCGGGACGCCGATCTCTATGGTGGTTTATAATAAAACCCAGCGATCGGGGGATTATTCGCAGATTGCCGAGATGTATCGTCCGGGACATGCCGATTATACATTTGATGAAAAATACGGATTTCGGGATTACCGGGGCGGCGGGCGGCCTTCCGGCAGAGAGACTATCGCAAGAGTTGCAGCCGGAGCGATTGCGGCAAAGTTGTTGAAGACATTGGGGATCACGGTGGATGCATATACAAAAACCATCGGAGATGTGACGATTTCATCGAAAGAATTTGATCTGGATGAGAGATTTCGCAATCCCGTCTGCATGCCGGATGCAAAGGCTGCGAAACTGGCAGGCGCATTGTTGGAGCAGAAAATGCAGGAAAAAGATTCCGTCGGAGGAGTTGTGGAATGTGTGGTAAATGGTTTAAAAGCAGGAGTGGGCGAGCCGGTATTTGATAAGTTGGATGCAAGGCTTGCCGGCGCGTTGATGTCCATCGGCGCGGTAAAAGGCGTGGAGATCGGCGACGGGTTCGCGGCTGCCGCCTCCTGCGGTTCCAAAAATAATGACGGATTCTGCATAAAGAACGGGAAGGTAGAAAAAGTGACGAATCATGCAGGAGGAATTTTAGGCGGGATCAGCGACGGCTCACAGGTCATCGTCCGGGCGGCATTTAAACCGACGCCTTCTATCTTTCAGCCGCAAAAGACCGTAAGCAGGCAGCATACCGAGGAGGAAATCAATATTCAGGGGCGTCACGATCCGATCATTGTGCCCCGGGCGGTAGTCGTTGTGGAGGCGATGACAGCGTTAGCAGTTTTTGACTTGCTGCTTATCAGCATGACTTCCACTTTGGACGGGATTCAGAAGTTTTTCAAAGAATAGTCCCACCACAAACCAGCAGGGAGCGTAATCCAGGCGGATCAGACCGTTAATATTATATTTGGAAGAATTGTAATTCCACGGGCAGATGTGCAGATATTGCAGCACGCTGCCCGTTGTATATTCTATCAGGAAAATACATATCATATAGATCAGACCGCGGAGAATGACCGGCAGTCCTTTGATCTTTGCGTAAAGAGGGCGGATCAGCGCGGCCAGTCCGTAGATCGGAAACATCAGCAGGGAGGTGGTGGCGGTCATGGAAAGGTTGTGGGACAGGCAGCTGCACCATCCGGTCCAGAGTACCTCAATGCACCATCCGGCAATGCCGCATTTTAAGAAATCTTCGCAAAACATGGATACTCCTTTCCGGACAACGAGGATTCCGCAGGAATTGAACGGAACTCCGATTCAATCTCCCACCTCTATAGGTGGTGAGTAAAGAAAGGAAACTTACGTAGGTGGGAGTTTGAATCTCCGACCTACGGG
>CADBTR010000098.1 GCA_902797675.1 uncultured Lachnospiraceae bacterium | reverse complement strand
TAGAAAAATCAGTAGAAATAAGCCAGTTAATTAAGAAACGATGTACTAATAAGCATTCTTATTTACAAACCCCTTAAAAAACGTTAAAAACAAAATTTTAATATCAAATCCCAATGTCCAGTTTTCAATATAATACAGGTCGTACTCGATCCGTTTCATAATGGATGTATCACCCCGATATCCATTGACCTGCGCCCAGCCGGTAAGTCCCGGGCGAACCTGATGCTTCACCATGTATCTTGGAATTTCCTCTTTAAATTTCTCCACAAAGAAAGGTCTCTCCGGACGCGGTCCGATCAGACTCATATCTCCTTTTAAAATATTAAAGAATTGCGGCAATTCGTCAATACTTGTTTTTCTGATAAATCTGCCTACAGGGGTCACTCTTGCATCTCCCTTTGTGGTCCATTGCTTCTTTTCTTCGCTTTCCTTCTGTACCACCATAGACCGGAATTTATACATCTGAAAAGGCTTATTGTGAAGTCCCACCCGATCCTGTTTAAAGATCAGCGGTCCCGGAGATGTGACCTTAATGCAGATTGCAACAATCAGCATTACCGGTGAGAAAAGGACAATTCCCACAATTGCGCCAAAAATATCAATACAACGCTTAATAAAACTGTTAAACGGATTGGACAACGGCACATAACGGATATTAATAACCGGCAATCCAAGAAGATCTTCCGTATACGGTCTTGTGGGGATAATCTTCATATAATCCGGTATAAACTTTGTATGAACGCCGGATTTCTCACACTCCGCCACAATATGCTCCAATTTGCTGTACTCACTTAATCCCAGCGTAATTGCAATCTCATCCAGTTTATTTTCCGGCAGGATGATCTCCAGATTTGCGATACGTCCAAGGACTTTTACACCCCGATATTCCTTGCCGCTTACCACATTATCATCCAGAATTCCCATTACCCGATAACCCCATTGAGGGTTGGCGCGAATACGGTCGATATATCCTTTTGCCGTCTGGCTGTAGCCGATCAGCAAAATATGTTTCTGATTAAACCCTCTCCTGCGCATACTTCGCAGGATCATATGAATCCCCAGTCTGACGATCACTCCCACCATAATATTAATTACATAGAAGATAAACGCCATCTCTCTGGAGAAATGCTGCTGTTTTGTGATAAATAACACAGTAAGGATCAAGACCAGACCTAAGGTATTCGCCTCAATAATTTTTTCCAGTTCTACTCTGCGCCCCATGACGCGTTTCGGTGAATACAGGCTGAATGCGGCATAGAGCAGCAAATACAATGGAACAATCCAGATCAAAGCTCTCATATAATCTGCAAAGTCAAGTTTTGATTCTACGCCCACAAAAAAATCACTTTGAAATTTTAAATTCCACGCCAGCATATAAGACAGGATGATCATAATCACATCCAGCACAAAATGCAGACGATTTAAAAACTTTTGATTATCTTTAATCATATTCCCGCTCCTGCTTCCACATGTTCCTGCTACAGATTGACAGTCCGGTTATCTGTGTCTTTCCATATAATCCTTCATGTAGAGAAATGTATTCTTAATTAACTCCAGTTCAATCAGGAAATAATTGCCCAGATTCTTCTTTTTGAAAGGAACTCTTCTGCATCTGTCAAGGGTACGAAATCCTTCCGCAATGCCCTCCCGGTAAGTTCCTCCGAATCCCATTCTGCAAAAGAACAGATATTTTACCAAAAGACCTGCGCAAAGCGGTATTGCATTTAACACAAGCTGCCAGTCAGGCATATTTTTATAATTCAGATAAACAGAATTTCTCGCTGCCAGCCGCACCTTAAATTCATTATATTTGGAACCGCTTGTTGCACTTCCCACATGGTAAACAACCGCCGTCGGACAATATTCATTCCGGTATCCCGCGATCCGCGCCCGATATCCCACATCAATATCCTCCAGATAGGCAAAATGCAATTCATCAAATAATCCGATTTTCTTAAAAACACTTCTTCGATAGATTGCAGCTCCCGCGCAGGCACTGAATACCTCACAGGGTTGATCAAAATTTTCTGCGGGTTGTCCGATTCCCCGCTGAAATGCCCAGCCCGCCACGGAATAAAGATCTCCAGCGTCATCCATCAAATTTCTGTCATGATAAGAAACCATCTTGCTGCTGACGGAAAAAATCTTTTTTGACCGGCTGATATGACGATATAACTCTCCCACATAATCCGCTTCGGTCACCGTATCATTGTTCAACAGGATCACATAAGGAGTCCTGCTCTCACGGATTCCCTTGTTCACGGCGATGCTGAACCCGTAATTTTTATCCATCTCATACAAACGGATCTTTGGATAATGTTCTTTCACATATTCCGGACTTCCGTCTTGCGAATGATTGTCTACGATCAATACGGAAAACTCCCGAAAGTTCTGTTTTTCCAGCGATTTCAGACATTCCTTTAAATATTCAATTCCATTGTAATTCGGTATTACAACCGTAACCTTTTCCAACGCTATTTCCCCTTATCTCAAGAATTTTCCTTTGCCATTTCCCGCTCCAGATACTCATGATAGAGCCGGATTCCGGTTTCCAGTTCCACCAGTTTCTCCTGATAAATACCACGGATCTTCGTATTGTCCAGAATAATCTTTTTCGCGTCCACACTTCGACCCGCCAGATATCGCACCTTAAAATCCAGTCCCAGCGCCGCAACAATATCCAGTATCTCCTTTTGTGATGTGCCTCTGTTCAGACTGATGTTAAAAACATCCTCCTGTCCCCGGTAATCGATAAGGCTTGCGATCATCCTGCAGGCGTCCTGAATATAAATATAATCCCTCCGGGTTGTTCCATCTCCCCAGATCTCAATATCCTCTCCAGCCATGGCTTTCTTTAATACCGCGTCAATAAATCCCACTCCTTTGTGGTAATCCTGCCCCGGTCCATAGGGATTGGAAATTCTCGCTATGATCATCTTGGTATGAAGCTGCGTATTAAATGTCCGTATGGTATTCTCAATACACAGCTTGATATTTCCGTAATGATTGATCGGCTGCGGCCGCACATCCTCGCGGATCGGCTGAATATCCTGATTTCCGTATACCGTACCGCCGGATGATAAAAATATCATCTTGATATGCTTACGGATCAGGATCTCGCAAAGCTTCACTGTCTGCAAGAAATCTTTGCTATATCCCCTCATATACATCTCATTTGAATTTCCCGGATTGACGGTACTGAGGGAATGAATCACAACGTCCATTCCCTCCGTAATTTTTTCCAGCGTCTCATCATCAAAAAAATCTCCCTGAAGATAATGCACCTTTGGATTTTCTTTCCCCGGGCGCACCAGGTCAAAACTGGAAACTTCATATCCTACCCGCACAAGAAGATCACACAGGTTGGTACCGATAAAACCGTTACCTCCGATCACCAATACATTCTTCATCCTCTTTTATTCCCTCCATTACTGCCTGATATACCTTTTCGGCTTCCTTTTCCCACGAGGTATTTGCTGCGAATTCCAGACCTTTCTCTCGGATCTCCTGCAGTTCCTGCGGATTTTTAAAGTAATGCTCTATGGTATCTGCGATCGCGATCGGATCAAAATCTACCATAATTGAGTTTTTATCATTTACCAGCCACTCGCTGTTCGGTCCTTTTGTGCACACCGGCACGGAATTGGACGCCATAACCTCCAAAGGCAAAAGCGACAGATTTGTGTTGGAAAGAACCAGACACATATCACACTGGGCATACAGATCCGCCAGTTCTTCCAGTTTTACGCTTCCCGCATTGAGATGCTTAAAAGGAATCTCATAATTGCTCACATCCCAGCCTGCAAATACCACTTCCACCTCCGGCATACGCGTGGTGATCTCATTTAACGCCAACAATCCCAATTCAAAAGCTCTTCTTGCGGTTACAGGTCGCGCATAGAAAAATAAACGCTTGACCTGATCCCGTTTTTCTTTTTTCGTATACAAATTTCTGTCGTAAGAAAATCCGAAGCTGCTGGTCTTCATACCGTATTCGTCATGTAATTTATCTTTCAGCCAGTCACCGGCTGTGACACCGCGAAAACCGAACCGATAGGTATTCTCCGCAAACATATATTCCGAACCCAATGGGAAAAAGTAAGGTTCAAAATCCTGCACAAAATAAAACTTGGAAATCGTATTCTGAAACTTTCTCACAAAATAAGCCGTATTCCATGATGTGGCAAAAGTTCCATGGGCAAATTTCATATATGAAACATCACTGTATACTTCGATCTCATCATTGAGAATCGCATAATGCTCTCTCAAAAATGCTTTCAGTTTTTCATTGGTATCCAGATTATTTCCCTTAAAAATATAAATGCGGTTTTTAATTCCCTGCTTCTGCAGCAGATTCACAAATCGAAAAATATTAATATGTCCGCCGGAACCGACTCCCATCTCCGGAATGACCCAATTTAAGATCACCGGACCATTCTTTGCTTTTTCATATTCCTCCTGCACAAAAGGAACAGGCTCCACATCCATAATATAATCATAAAATCCGATAACATCATTCTTTGTGACGCTGACTTCATCCAATTTCTGCATTACTCCCGCAAACCCGCGGTTTTTAAATACTCTGTAAGTCTTTTTAACCAATGTACCGATCTTTGACATAGCTCCACCTCTTCTTACTGCTTGCGCTGTTTACGCTGCTGTGATAATGTACGATCCAGAAAATTCTGAACGGAAGGAGAATAATTCACATATCTGCCTCCCAGATAACCGCAATAATATCTTGCGTGATTCCTCCAGAATGAATAATGCATCCATTTTAATTTTGTCGTAAATTTCATGTCCTTAAGGGACTTGATATATTTCACATCACTGATAATATGTTTATACAGATATGGCACGATCAAATACCATTTTTTTACGATCAGAAAGTGATGCAATTTATACAAACTCCGGTATTCATCGAAATATCTTCCCGCAAAAGAAGTCAATTTATAATTATGGGAATGAAATACCGGCGCAAACGGACAATATACCTTTTTATAACCCATCTCGATCATCTTTCGCATCCAGATCTGATCTTCCGCAAAATCCACATCATCGTAAGGATATTTTTCCCATACGGATCGTCTTAAGCAGGAATTGTTATCGGAAAAATATGCCAGAAGATGACGATATCCTTCTTCTCTATCGTAGCGCTCTTTATCCTCTAAATAATAAATGGTATTATCACTTCCGAATCCCTGAAAATGGATCGTCAGATCTCTCTTGTCCAGAAGATTGCAATCCGGATATGGATAATGAATTCCAAAACCGCCTGCGATCTCATCGTCCAGTTTCATGGCATTGATAAAATTCTCAAGCCAGGTATCACTTGCCGGAAGCGCATCCTGTGTGATAAAAACAATAAATTCTCCGGTTCCCTTGGACGCTCCGTAATTTCTTGTTTTTCCATGCCCGAATTCTTCCGGCGGAATCTGATAAAGCGCACAATCAAATTTTTTAATGATTTCCAACGTATTGTCCTTTGAGCCGGAATCAACGCAAATAACCTCATATTTATATTGTGTCTTTTGATGAAAGACTGCCGTCAATGTTTTTTCCAATAGATTTCCCGCATTTTTTGTCGGAATTACGATTGATACGTCCATGTTTACTCCTCGCTTTTTTGACCTTTGAATTTCTGATAGAGCTTCCAGACTTTTGTACTTTCCATCTGCTGAATCTTTACCTTTGAAGCATAGAGATCTGCCCTCAGCGATAAAACCTGTTCTTCCAGATCTTTGATTTTTTGATCCTGCGCCCGGATCATCTCTTCGCGATATTTCAAATCTCCGTCTTTGAGCACGAGATCCCTTTCCGTCTCAGCTAATTTTCTCTCCAATTCCCCGTATCCGGAAATACTTTCCACATAATCCCCGATTATTCCGCTATCCCAATAATAAAATGTAATCTTTACTTTTACCTGTTCAAAATCACAGACATCTATCTCAATTTCCGGATATACGTCTGAAAAATAACTGTTCCCGTTTACTTCCAACGCCCTGTTCGTCTGATATTCCAAAGGCTGTGATTCTCCGTTTTGCCGGATACCGGTCACCTCATCCATTCTCAGAATCGCGCCCTTAAAATTCATCCGGAATTTCAATCTGTCCAATCCTGCCGCCGGAATCTCCATATTGATATATCTGCCGTTGATTTTCCTCTTGTCCAGCAGTCTTTCCGTTCCTGCGCAAACGCCGAAAATCTTCATATGCTGCTTCAATATATTGACCGGAACCTGCGTTAAACGGAACAATCCGCAATCCATCTGTTTTTCATATCGCTCCAGCACATTTTCTCCGGATACATAACTTTGAAATCCCAATTCCATCTGATAATAAAGCGCTTCCTCTTCTTTCGAGATTCCAAGCGTCCGATATAACTCTTCCTTAACATCCTGTTCCAGCGCCGCAATGGAACCGTCCAGCAAAAGAGAACGATAAAGCACAAATTGAATCGGAACAGGAAATTCAAACACCCATTCATAATCCGTCAGATAAATTTTCCCGTCTTTTAAAATCAGATTAGAAAAAATAAGATCGATATCCGACACCGTATACGCCTTTTTTCCATTCAGGCAACTGTAATCATGCTCACCGAACACTTCCATGAATTCCTCTGTGGCTGTAAATTCCGTTACTTCCGTCACATCTCCCAAAGTTCTTGCAAGTGCCAGTAATTTCTCCCTGACCCTGTCATATTGCTTGTTTTTTATCAATTCATTCAGGTATTCTTCAAAATGAACACCTTCCTCATATTCAAATTCTACGGTACTTACATCCTCTAACCGGCATGGGGTCACCACAAGATCATCAGATCTGTAATATTGTTTTAAAAGTTCCATCTTTTCAGGCAGCGTCTGTATGTGGGATCTTCCCCTCGGATAAAGCGCCTCTTTGACAACAGAGCGGGTGCCTTCCTTTTCAAGAATCTTTGTCACGATCGCATATTCACTTTTTCTTTCCGCCGAAAATTTTGAAAAAATAACTTCGCTCATATTACACTACTTTCTTCTCTAATTCTATAAAAAATGAATTTGAAAACTGATCAAACAATCCTGCTTTTAAAATCCCGTCAAAGGCTCTCGTCTCGTCAAATAAAACCCACCGGTCTCCGTCAAAATTCCGGATATTCCGATAGAGTTCCCCGTATTGCGGTAAATACTCATCGGAATAGATGGTTGTCGGAAATTTATAATCCGGATAAGGATAATAAAATTTCCTTTTCAGGTATCCCGCGTCATCAAATAATTGTTCCAATTCTTTTTTGGAAAATGTATGCACCCCGTCGGTGTTCGGGTAATCTTCGATTCCCTCAAAATACATTCCCACATGATCTTCTCTGCAACCGGCAAAATATTTTAACCCCATCCGGTTCTCAATGGCGATCAAAATCTTTCCCCCTTCTTTCAAATGGGGATTAATCTTATCCAAAAAGACATGATAAGGATTTTCGCATCCCATGTAAACCTTCGCATACTCAAACACCCCGATCAATGTCACATAATCGTACTGTTCCGTCAAATGCTGTTCCACCGTATTAAAGTTGCCCACTTTGATCTCTAAATTTTCACTGTTTTTATGTCGGGTGGCGTTGATCATGCTTCGTCTTTTCGACAATTCCACCGCAGTCACGCTGCCTGCCCGATCCAGTAATGCGCCTGTCACTGCGCCGCAGCCGGCACCGATCTCCAATACGGAATCTGTTTTTGCGAAAGGATACCAGCTCAATATATTTTCTCTCTGTCCCGACAAATGATACAGCACCGGCCACGACGGACGCTCTTTGATCACTTCATCATAGGCTTCCTGCTCATAGTCCGTCACAATTTCCAGCAATTCATCTTCCACATCGCCGTCACTATATAAGTCTCTGCCCTCATAGTCCGACAGATCAAGCCTGACCTTTCCCACACATTCCATATACGCGCTCCTCTGATAACGATAATTTATTCTTCCTCTCGACTCTACGACTCCAGATATTCCACCTCAGATTTCATATCATAAAAGCCAATGGTATTTCTGGTTGATAAGACCTCAATATTGCAGGCATCGTAAAGCCTGTTATATACTACAAATTCCTCCAGTTCATAACCGGTACATCCCAAAGACAAAAGATACTGCCCTCCCTGGAGATCCATTTTCTGTCTGAACTGTACGGCGACCACCTGCCCTTTTTTGCCCTTCTCCATATTGGCATCTTCCAGCATGGTATTGGTTCCCGTAATCTCCGTACCTTTAATATCCTTAATGGTAAAAGCAAAAATCGGACGGGTAATATCCTGATTGAATCTAATCTTCATACGGATGGCAAATTCATCTCCCTTGTAGATGGAATTAGACACCTCACCGTAATTATTCACCACCGCAAAATCGATGATTTCGGCTTCCTTATCCCCGTAATCGATAATGTTGGGATTAATCAGCATCTTATCTTTCCAGAGTTTTCCGTCCGCTTCCTGCTTCAATTCCATGGAATTTTCTTTTGCTTCTTCATTCTTTTCCTCATCGGCTTCATCATATTGATTGACGAGGATTTTCTTATAGATATCCACCACTTTCGATGTTTTACCAAGACTGATCTGATGTCCCTTGTGGATCAGAAGACACCGGTCACAATATTTCAAAACACTGCTCATATCGTGAGATACAAACAATATGGTCTTTCCTTTTTCCTTAAATTCATTAAATTTCTGATAGCACTTTGCCTGGAAGAAAATGTCCCCCACCGACAACGCCTCATCTACGATCAAAATGTCCGGCTCAACATTAATTGCCACCGCAAAGGCAAGTCTTGCAAACATACCGCTGGAATACGTCTTTACCGGCTGATTGATAAATTCGCCCAATTCGGCAAAGGACACGATGGCATCCAGTTTCCGATCCATCTCCTTGTCGGTAAATCCCATCATGGTACCATTGAGATAAATATTCTCAATACCCGTATATTCCATATTAAATCCGGCGCCAAGTTCCAATAATGCGCTGATCTTTCCGTCTACGTTAAAAGTTCCCCCTGTGGGATTCAAAACGCCGGTCAGAATCTTTAACAGCGTGGATTTACCGGATCCGTTTGTTCCGATAATTCCCACGCACTCGCCTTTTTTTACATCGAAGGTAATCCCGTCCAATGCGAAATGATCGCTGTGATAGCTTTTTTTCGTGATGGACATGGCCTCTTTAAACCGGTAGATTGGTTTTTCATACAGACGGTAGACCTTGCTTATATTATTGACTGTTATTACATTTTCACTCATTTTTTACCTACGCTCCTCTGATAACGATTGTTTATTATCTGACTAAGGTCTGTCCATATGAACTTATAACACATCTGAAAAATGCACTTTCAGACTTCTGAAAGTCTTCGTTCCGATAAATAACAAAATCAGCGTTACAACCCAAAAATAAATCGTAATCTTATATTTATCCCAGAACCAGATCCCGTTGATATAGGAATCTCTGTATCCGTTCACAATGTAATATACCGGATTCAGTTTCAAAATCCAGCGATATTTTTCCGGCAGCATTGTTTCCTGCCACATGATCGGCGTCATCCACATTCCGATCTGGGTAATGATATTGACAATCTGTCCGAAATCCTGAAAAAACGGAATGATCGCACAGGTAAAATAAGACACTGCGACCACCAGTACCACGGTACAAATCATATAATACACCACCTGAATAATGTGGATATCCGGCATTCTCCCGTTGGCGCAAAATATCACATAGGACAGTACGATAAAAAAGAGGTGCACAAACAATGAAGACATAATCTTGATCAACGGAAGAATGCTGATATTGAACACAACCTTCTTGACAAGATAACTGTACTCCGTCAGACAATTCGTGGCATTCATCCATGCCTCCGCAAAGAAAAACCATGGTATGATCCCGCCGATCAGATACAATACAAAAGGATATCCGTTATCTGCCGGCGCGGCCTTGAACCCCACCTGAAAGACAAATACATAGATTGCAACAGTAATGATCGGCTGTACAAATGCCCAGAAGATTCCAAAATAAGAACCTGCGTATTTTGTCTTAAAATCATTTTTCGCAAGTTTCCATACCATTCCTCTGCTGGCAATCAATTCTTTTAATGCTCTCATGATCTCTCCTGTGCCTGCTTTGTATATTCCCTGATACCGCCCCACTTATGATCCTTTTCGGATATCGTAAGGTCATCCTTTGTCATACCATCCGGCATCGGCCAATCCACGCCGATATCCGGATCATCCCACTTTAAGCCGCCTTCATCATTCGGATGATAAAAGTCCGTACACTTATATGCAAATTCCGCAGAATCTGACAGTACCACAAAACCATGGGCAAAATTCTTCGGTATAAAGAACTGTTTTTTATTCTCTGCCGATAAAAGCACTCCATGCCACTTTCCATAAGTTACAGAACCCGGGCGCAGATCCACGGCAACATCAAACACTTCACCGCTCACAACACGCACAAGCTTATCCTGCGGATAATTGATCTGAAAATGCAGTCCCCGAAGCACTCCTTTCTTGGAGCTGGACTGATTGTCCTGAACAAATTCCAGATCAATTCCCGCCTCTTTATAATCATTATAATTATATGTTTCCATAAAATAACCGCGTTCATCACCGAAAACCGCCGGCGTGATTACTTTCAAGCCCTCGATCTCGCATGTTTCTACTGTTATCTTTCCCATGATTTTCTATCCTTTCCTTCTTCGACAACTGATTTTATAAACCATTTGCAATATCCACCAGATATTGACCATACTCTGTCTTCATCAACGGCTTTGCAAGCTCCAGAAGCTGCTCTTTCGTGATAAAGCCCCTCTTGTAAGCAATCTCCTCAATGCAGGAAATATAAAGTCCCTGACGTTTCTGGAATGCCGATACAAAATCGGCTGCCGCAAGCAGCATATCATGATTTCCGGTATCAAGCCATGCAAAACCTCTTCCCAGAGTCTCTACATGCAGTGTTCCTCTGCGAAGATATTCATTATTTACCGAAGTAATCTCAATCTCGCCTCTTGCCGACGGCTTTACATTCTTTGCGATCTCAACCACATCATTATCGTAAAAATATAAGCCCGGAACCGCATAATTCGACTTCGGATTTTCCGGTTTTTCCTCAATGGAAAGAGCTTTTCCCGTTTCATCAAATTCCACCACGCCGTACTCTCTCGGATCTTTTACATAATATCCGAAGATTGTGGCACCTTCCTTGCGTTCTGCCGCATTGCGAAGTACCTTTGAGAAACTCTGTCCATAGAAGATATTATCCCCCAGAACCAGCGCCACATTATCTTTTCCGATAAATTTTTCTCCGATAATAAATGCATCCGCAAGTCCTCTCGGAGACTCCTGCACTGCATATTGAATATCCATTCCCAACTGGCTTCCGTCCGATAAAAGCTCCTCAAATACCGGAAGATCCCTCGGTGTCGAGATGATCAATACTTCCCTGATACCCGCAAGCATCAATGTTGAAAGAGGATAATAAATCATCGGTTTATCATACACCGGCATGATCTGCTTTGAAATTGCCTTTGTCAACGGATAAAGACGGGTTCCTGAACCGCCTGCCAAAATAATACCTTTCATCTCTCTTTACCTCACATATCCTGATTTTTTCTAAATTTCATACTATCCCGATGTCAGCATAAATAATAACATCCCGATAAGTATATCTCCATTTTTTATATTACACAAGGGCAAAAGTGTAAAACTTCTGTATCTTCATCTGATAAAATACAGACAAATCCCAACCAGATCCGCAAAATGTGTTACAAATCCGCCCAAAGCCAATGTTTTGCTCATATCTTTTTCCATGCGGAACAGGCTTGTACGCAACACAAAAGCAAGCAGAATCAATTGTGGAAGGAAATATCTTCCCTGTACGCCCTCCACAGACATAAAATCTTTGGTGGTCCAGGAGAACAGCAAGGCAAGACATGTTCCAAAAGCAGACGCAAAAGATAACAGCAATACCCACGCTTTTTCTCCCCTTTGAAATGTCTCCTCTTTGTTTCCCGCAAACGTACTGATAAATATTAACAACAGATAAAAAACAAACACGCACTGGGGAGTTGCAACATCCAGCGAGCCCAGGCTTGAACCGAAAGAAGAAAACAGATAAAAATCACTGTGGATCCAGATGGTGTTAAAAAAGATCAACACCGGTTTCCAGAAATCTTCCGTCAGGTCCTTCATCTCATAGTAATTCATATCCTCTGCGGTTTTTTGTGACGGCGTTATCATGGAAAGTCCCATATCGCCCACTTTTGCCAGAAGAATGATTGCCAATACCCCGAACAGCGCATAGGCAAACCTTTTTTTCTCCGGATCCTTTCGATATCGCAAAACCGGAATTACTATAGAAAACAGAAGCGGCAGATACGCACTGCTTTTCATACGCTCAACCAAAAGACAGACCGCAAGGAAAAACAATACATCTCCTGTTTTCACCTCATATTTCTTATTCATGAAAAGACAAAGATAAGAAACAAAGGCGATCATCATGGCAAGTACCATATTATCATAAGAATACGATGCTGCCTGCTGGATCACCATCGGAAGCATCGCCACCAAAAACAAGGTGATTTTCCCGAATGGAATCCTCCGGATGGCAAAGAACGTCACTCCCACAAAAAACAGATAATTAAAAATCCTGCCCGGAAGAAATGTCATATTATCATTCCATTTCAGCACTCTTCCCAATGTGATCCCAAGACCGGAAAGCCAATAAGCCTCTGCGGAGGAATGTAATCCGGTGTAATTTGTCTGGATAATTTCCAAATCTTCTTTTGTGGGTTTATCAGCAAATGTATGATACAGCTGAAGGATCTGCTGATATCTGGGAGTATTGCCTGTAATGGTACTGACATCTCCCCTTCGCATAAGAATTTCTCCCTGATCCGTCACTTCATCTGTTCCCAATATGGAATTGGAAACACGATATGCGGTGACCATATGCGTCAGTTCATCCGGTGCCATTTTCACAGGAAGGGCTATGAGGTATACACACCCCGCTCCCAATGCTGCCGCTAAGTATACCCAATGCAGTTTCGCGTTGCAGGCAAGCAGGATCAGGATCACCACGCCGGTAAGCAGCAGCAGTGCAAAGAGAATCGTCACAAATTTCTTATAGCCGGACATATCTTTATAATCCAGATTAATACTTAATTCCCTGTTTTTCAATGTTCCGTTGACATAAAGATCGTAACTGACATCATTCATTGAGGTCGTCAAAAAGGTGAGCATCGTCCCTATTCCCATGGACTCCACTTTGATCCTCACCACTGCCCGATTGGACTTTACCAGTCTTCCGTCTCCCTTGATCTTGATATAGGACCAATCCTCAATCTCATGGATATCTACAGTCTTGGTCGCGATCACATTGCCGAAATCATCTTCCAACGTAAGATAAAGCGTTCCGAAGTTGTGTTCCGTATTCTCATAAGTGGCGCAAAAAATTTCCACCGATACATGATTTTCCTCCGGCATAAAGATTTCCTGAACAATCTCATCGCCTTTCTTTAATTGTCCCAGATTCTCCTCGCCGTTCTCATATAATACATAGGAAATATCCGTATCATCCACTCTCAAAAAAACGAACATCGCACACAGAATCGCCAAAACAAGGAGTCCTGTAAAGCTAAGGATATATTTTGTCTTCTTTTTCATGATCCGTCGCTCCTGTTTCCTCTTCTCTCTTATCTGACGAGGTCTGTTTCTGCTCTGCCTCTAGTTCCCGCACTCTTTTTTCCAATATCGCAATTTTTTGAGTCAGTCGCTTTACACTGCCGGAAGCAATGGAAGACGCCACCGTTACAGTCAAAAGAATCACCAGTACGAATAAAAATCCCAGAAAATACAACATATTCATCGGTGATACGATACCCAGAAAATCCGCCATATCACTCATAAATCCCGGCAGCCAGTCGAAGATGATCACCATTACAGCCACCGCGATCCACGCCAGTGCATATTTTAATTCCAACCGTCCCCTGCGAATCAGAGACAGCACATAAAATACGCCGACCAATACAATCACCGTAATAATAATCTGCATTCTGATCTCCATCAGGAGTACCTCCTTGTCCATTCGATAATGATTGCCAATGTCACCTTAAACATGTAATATACAGACTTTCCCGGTGAAATTGACGAAACTCCCTCTGTTCTTGCCCGCATGCGAACCGGTATTTCCCTGACGCTTAAGGAATGTTTGATCACACGCACTGTAGTCTCCGGCTCCGGATAATCCTTTGGATAATTATCCGCAAACAACCGGATCACTTTTTTATTGCACATCCGAAATCCTGATGTGGGATCCGTCACATTTACGCCGGTCAATAAGCGGATCAGCCACGAAAAGAAATGAATCCCGACTCTTCTTGCCGACGAAGATTGAAATCCCTCTTTCTCAATAAATCTGGAACCGATCACCATGCCGCAATCATTCTTTGTCAGATAATCCGCCATCTGATTCAAATATGCGGCATCATGCTGCCCGTCTCCGTCAAACTGAACGGCAAGATCATATCCATTTTCATCAGCATAGAGATACCCTGCCTGTACCGCCCCTCCGATTCCAAGATTTAACGGAAGATCCAGGAATTGATAATCATGTTCTCTGCATATCCTGCGTGTTTCATCCCTTGAGCGGTCATTTATTATAATATAATCGAACTCCGGTGCATTCTGCTTGATATCCTCTACCGTTGCAACGATACTTTTCGCCTCATTATACGCCGGAATAATTACCAATTTTTTCATTTTATCTACCTATTCCTCTAATAATGCCAGGAACGTTTTCGCTGTCTGTTCCCATGTATAGTGTGCGGCAACTCTCTCCTTACAGCGCTTTGCGGCTGTTCTCCGGTACTCTTCTTCATCCAGCACCTTCATCAATGCAGTATACAGCCCTTTCTCATTATTATCCGGAAGGATCATTCCATATTCCCTTCCCGTGATACATTCTTTCGCACCTCCGCGATAAGTCGTCACAACATAATTATCACAAAGCGATGCTTCCAGCACGCAAGTAGGAAATCCCTCGGAAACCGACGGAAGACAGAAGATATCGCTTGCCTGTAGCATGGAAACCACATCCTGCAACGGCATCTGTCCGGTCAGGTGAACATGATCGCAGGCAATTTCTTTCAATTCTTCCTCCAGATATCCCTTTCCCGCCGCCAAAAGATATACGTCATCTCTTTTACGACAGATTTTATTCACGACATGGACAAGCTCCCGGATTCCTTTCTCGATGGTCACTCTCCCCACAAAGGAAATCACAACGGCATCTTTTGGAATCCGGTATTCCTCTCTGAAATTTCTGACTGACATTGCTTTCATCTGTTCAAATTGTTCCACATTTACCGCATTATATAACACCGTATCCGAATGAATATGAAAATGTTCAAGCCACTCAAGGGTAGCGTGAGACACACCTGCAAACTCCTTGCAATACCGCCGTTCCATCCAGGTAATCCAATGTTCAAACCATTCCCCGAGTTTTGAAGTGAACTTTCCTCCGGTATTCAGGTGACTTGTTCCGTGATCCAGCATCATACAGCGCAGGTTCATCTTTTTTGCCAGTCTCACCGCATACAGTGAGATAAAATAAAAGCGCATATTCACCAACATGATGTCAAATTTTTTCTTTTTAAATTTCTTTGTGAAATTCCTCAGTTTCCTGTTGTATTTTAACACCGGAAAACGACCATTCATAAAAGGAAATGACGGCAGACGATAAATTTCCCAATCCCCCTCTTTTTCATGATCCGGCACTCCGTCCAGTTCCGAAGTAAGAATCGTCACTTTATTTCCCTGTCTTACCAGTTCCCTCGAAAAATTATCAATATATTGTTCGATGCCGCCGATATGCGGTAAACATTGGGAGCTTACGATACAAATCGACTTTCCCATATTTTCACCCTTTCTTTCGTTGATCCACACTTGCCATTATCATAATCACATTAAAAATCAGAACCAAAAGTCCCACCGCGATCCCGTATGAGAGGATTGCGCCATTAATTCCGTTTTGCCTTACAAAACTTCTCACAAAGAAGATCACATACAAAAAAGTCAGTCCGTAACCTGCCAGCACAAATCTCTGCTTGCGCATAACCGTGATCACATTGCTGCAAAAAGTCATGAACGCGCTGATTCCGCCAACCATCATCACTGCTGCCAGCTGCAACCGGTATTCCTCCAATTCTGTTCCATACAAAAGTTCCAAAACAGGAATTCCGATAAGCCACGCCGCTCCTGCCGCCAATGCAGTCAGACCGCCGATCAGCCCGTACATACCGAAGATGATCTTCCACAGTTCTTTTAATTTCCTGTCATTCCAATAGATTGCCATCTTTACCAGCATAGGACGGAATACAAAAAGGCTGAACAAATTAATCACAAATGCCGGCATAAAAAGAATATTGTAAACATTCTGAAGTTCATCGCTATACAATTCATCAATCGCATATTTCGGCGCATTGCTGATGTACATCATAAGAAATGCTCCGATAAACAACGGAAGAACTTCCCCGGAAAGCTTCAGGATTCCCTCCGTCTGTATCCTGATCTGTTTTCTGTCCTCGGGAAAAAATTGCTTTAAATCATAAAGCCAGAACAATCCGAAGGATGTAATGAGCATTCCGGCCGCGCCTGCCACAAGACTTCCCGTAATCCCGATCAGCAGAATAAACATCAATGTCGAGGCAGTCACCCTGATAAAAAAGATCTTTCCCGACAGATCAATTCTGTCCTTTTGCTGAAATCTGCCTGCGAATACATCGGTAAATGCCTCCACACACTTAAAAGCCGCAAGAAGTAAAATCAACCATCTCTTTGTGCCTGAAAAATCTCCCCAAAATATATAGCAGCCTGCAAATAACATCATCAGTCCGCAGGTAAAAAGCCGCAAGGTGAAATACGTGGAAAAACCGTATTTTTCCCTGATATCCGTTGATTGATACGGACGCACTTCAAACCCTCCTACTGTGAGAAGAAGCTGCGCATTGGCATAAGCAAAGGCAAAAATTCCTCCGCTTTGTTCCCCCAGAATCCGATTGACGCAGATTGAAAGGATCAATGTGGAAAATGCATTGGCAAGTGAGCCAAGCATATTCCAGATAAATTTTTCTCTGTCCGTCGCCGTTGTTTTATTCATCATCTGTCTTTCCGATCACACCAAAGTATTGTTTTCATCTGCAAAAACCAGTTTTTTTGCCATGTGATTGTGACGCTTGTCCTCCGGCGGAAGCTTCATGTAATCTCCGTAAGTGGTTTTTAACACCCCGTCTGTATGATTCGGCCCCATAAACTCGTATCCCTCAAAAGAAACCGGTTTTGCCGGAAGCATATCGGAAGCCAGAAAATTTGTCTTATGAGGCACCGATCCGCAAAAATCCGCAAGATACTTCCTTTGATCCTTTCTCCTATCAAACATTGCCGCATAACGCAAATGCTTCCGGTAAGCCTTCACTTTATCAAAACGGATTAATCTTAATATCCCGTGGGCAAATTTGCAGCCGTATTTTGCGATCGTTTTCCTGACTTTGCTCATATTGGGCTCATTTCCCGTCACATTACCGCCGATAATCGGATCGGAAATCTCGCATAAGATACAGACCTTTGCCCAAAACCATGCAAGTTTGCGGTTTCTGTTTCTCGTCTTCTCATCATTTGCCGCATAATCCAGCGGAAAAACATCAACAAAGATTCCATGATGATAACGGGGATTGGAATTCGTCGCCTCCACAAATTCCGTACCTTTTCTGGATACTTTGAGAAACGGAGAAATATATCCCGGCGTCTCATAGATATTTAAAATATCATATTTCTCTTTCATGCCCTCTTTCGCCAGTTTTAAGAACTTCTGATAATCGGCGCGGGGCATATGAATATCAATATCGTCATCCCACGGGATAAAACCGCCATGTCTTACGGCACCGATCAAAGTCCCGTAAGCCAGCATATACGTAATTTTGTTTTTTTTGCAAAATACGTCAATGTCCTTCAGAATTTCAAGCTGCGTCAGTTGTAATTTTCTCAATACTTTCTGATCATAATCCATACTTAAACCTCTTGTTCCTGCTCTTTATAAAACTCTGTTACCTTTTGTTTTGTATCCAGCCCGAAATTTTCCGGAAGAGGCAGACCGAAAAGATCTTTTCCGCAAAAACGCTCTCCCTCATAATAAGATACCTGTTTTAATTTTTCATACCAATGAAGAACTTTGTCAATATTCGGCGTTTCCACTCCGGCGACAACGGCAAATCCTTTGATAATACACAAACCGTAAGGAAAGTCTTCTTCAAAATATCGTGAGGTAATATCCGGAATATAGCCCTGTTTTCCTTTACACATAGGCGCCTCAATTCCCCGAAAGCTTGGAATTCCGCTGATCTTTTCTGTCATTGCCTGTGCTGTCTCCGACTCATAATGAACGCGCAGCGATCTGACGCCGGTCAGATCAAGTCCGTCATAAGCCTTGCAGATCTGCTGTAATTCTTCATCACAGGCAATCAGATTTTGAGAACTTTCCAGATCCCACTCCTCGTAAAACCGAATCATATGATCGTATTCTTTCCGTCCGTCATAGTCCCGAAACATACTGTAAAGTCTTGTCGTGTGAAGGATCGGATTCGACGGAGTCAGCGTGATCGTAAGATAATTCTTTGCTCCGCTGCATGGAATCTGAAACAATTCCTCCAAAATTCCCCGGATCGTTTCCGTTTTTCCTCCCGGCAGACAGGCTGCCGTAAGTTCTTTTTTTGTACTGAGATTATAAACGGATCGTCCGTATTCCTTTAGCCGTACAATGTAAGGCACTCTCTCAAGTCCGAACAGATACGCCCCCCGGTTCAATAATTCTCTGCCGTAAAATTCTCCGCCGCCGCTGCCCGGCACAATTCCTACAAATGCTCCCGCTTTCACAAACGGTGTGATTGCGGCCAACTTACGCTCAACAATCTGGGACGGTACCGTCACAAAAATCACTTCGCTTTGCGGAATCACATCGCCTGCCTGATCCGATACCTTAGCAAGTTTTCCGTCATACTCCGTGTTTTTTTCCTGATTCAGCACATGAATGGTATTTTGAAATTTCTCCGGTTTTGACGTCAGCACTGCCACCTCATGACCTCTCACCGCCAATTCCGCCGCGATCAGCGTACCGAGATTTCCGCCTCCCACTACACAAATTTTCATCGCCATCTGTCCTTTCCAAAGCTATTCGTTGAAAAGCTCCTTTAACGCCTGAATTAATGCTCCGTTGTCCTTCTGATTTCTCACTGCCAGCCGGATATATTCTCCGTCAAATCCCATTTTTCTCATCTTAGCAGTCAGGTCTTTGATCAATATATCATATTCTGTCAAAAGTCGTTTTGTAAGTTCCTTGGCTGTCATTCCTTCTATTTTGCACATCACATAATTTGCCTGGGTCGGCAATACATGAATTTTTTTATTTTCCGAAAGCGCTTCCAGAAACTCCCTTCTCGATTGATAAAATTTCTCCAGCCCTTTCTTGTAATCCCCCTTATATTTTTCTGCGATCTGCAAATAAAATTCTCCAAAGGAATTAATATTCCAGATTGCCACATCTTTTTTCATATCCGCGATCATTTCGCGATCGGAACTTAATAAAATTCCAAGCCGTGCCCCCGGCACGCCGTAAGACTTGGAAATACTCTTAACCACCACAAGATTCGGATAGTTCTCCAGCATTTCATTTTCCACATACGTTACGCTCTCGCAATCGGCAAAATCCAGAAAACTTTCATCCAGGATCACGCGCGTATGATGTTCCTTTGCCCAGGTAAGCAATTTTTCCGTTCCCTGTCTGTCAATGTAATTTCCCGACGGATTGTCCGGATTTACCAAAAGAAGCGTTTCCACAGGATATTCCGAAAAATAATCGATCAGATCTTTCTCATCGTATCGGAGATCCTCCTTTTTCGGAACGAATTTTACCAGATCATCCTCGCTGCACCGGTTCGGATATTCTTCAAACGTAGGATATGTCACACCGATTTTTCCCGTTGTTTTCTCCATCAACGATTTGATCAATTCCGCGGCGCCATTTCCGACCACCACATATTCCTGACGGACGCCGAAATTTTTGGCAGCCAGAAGGGCATTGACATACATGCCGGAAGGATATTCCGTCAACAATTTTTCAAAATTCGATTTCATCTCATCCATCAGTTTCTTCGGCGGATAATACGGATTTACCAGATAACAGAAATCCAATAATTTCGGATATCTCCAATATCCTCCGTAACGTGCCTGCAATCTGCTTAATTTTTCCTCATCACTTTTGGCAAACATGGATTCCGCGATATCCAGATCCTGAATATCATCGATCTCGTACCAGAGTTCTCCGTTCAACCGTTTTCCCTTGATCTCCGGATCATCCAGCAATGTTATCACGCGAAGCACCTGCTCATAATATTCATTATTGCCCAGTGCCATGGAATACGCTTCCAGAAACGGCACATAATGAGTCTTTGAGAAATGTTTACTGAACTTATAGATATTTACCGTTTTATAATAATACGGAATATCATCAAACACAAATTTTTTTCCCGGAACAAAGGCCTGAATCTCATCATCTTCACCCAGTTTTACGACTGTACCGTCCATCCAGCTCTCATACTTGTCCACCAACGCCAGCGTTTCTCTCGGATCCTCCAGCAATGCCTTTAACACCCGGTCCTCAAAGATCAGATCCGATTCCAGCAAAATCGTATCATCTTCCATCAGCTGTTTTTTCGCCAGAGCCAGCGAATAAATATTATTTGTCTTATCAAAGATCGGATTATCGATATATTCAATTTTTGTCCCAATGGCAAGAGTCCCGATGTATTCCATCAACTTTTGTCCCTCGTAGCCGACTACGATGACAATACGATCCAGATGCAGCTCATCCAGTTGATGAAGCATACGATCGATCAAAGCCACCCCGTTTACCTTCACCATACATTTTGTATTGTTCGCAGTCAGATCCTTTAATCTCTTACCCATTCCTGCCGCCAATATAATTGCCTGCATATTCTCTGTCCTTTCTATTTTTTGTTTGTTACTGTCAATCTGATTATTATACCATTTTTTCCCTTAAAAGGCAATCTCTATCTCACTTTAAGTCCGTCACAATAAATTCCGTACTGGATCCAGCTGTATTCTTTCAGCCATTTCCCATATTCCCCCGCATCTTTCAATTCATGCCATTTTCCATCGCCATCCATATAACCGTTCTGGTTGATCAGCGGAATATTCTGATGAAACGCCTCTAAAAACCGGTCGTAAGAGGTCAATGGCAATCCCGCATTCTCCTTAATAAGCGTTCCGATCTGATTGGAAGAAATACAAGCCTCCCCGTCCTCTTTGATTGTGAAATTTGTCCATAATACAAACGGCGTGACATATTTGCTCTGCGTCTCCTCCAGATTCAGATCCGCCTGAGATTTTCCCAGCAGCAATTCATGAAAGCCGGTCTCCAGCGCCGGCTGATGATCACCGAACATAAAAATTACCGTTGGCTCATCAACTTTTGAAAAATAGTTGATCAGATATTGGAATGCCTGATCCGACACATACGTGGAGGATAAATATTCATTTGCATAAGAAAAATCCGCGCTTTTTAACGTGATCGGATAATCCCAGTCCGTCTTTGTATAATATCCTCCATGTCCCTGCATCGTCACATCAAAGGCAAAAAGCGGCTGTCCCTCTTTTTTCTTCTCATACAGCTCAATAATTTTATCATAGGTCGCCTTATCGCTGATCCACCGGACATACTCCGGATCCTGAAAGTCATTTCCCGTAATAAACCGGTCAAATCCCATATTTTCATAGACCACCTCCCGATTCCAGTTTGTACCCAGATTCGGATGGATCGCCACGCTCTGATAATCCAGTGCGTTAAAATACTCTGCCAGCCCTTTGATTTCCGGTTTTGCAAATTGCTGATAGATCACTGTACCTGCCGGAAAGAACGCCATGCTGTGTCCGGTCAGAGCTTCCATCTCACTGTTTGCCGTCAATCCTCCGAATACCGATACATAACATCTGCCCTTGATGGTATTCTTTGTCAGACTGTGAATAAACGGCAGCGGATCCTCACTGAATTTTACGCTGTTGCTGTCATAAAAATCAAAATCCGCAAAGCTTTCATTCATAATCAGAATTACATTCGGCTTTGTTTCCGATGTTTTATTTTTCTTTTCATAAGCTGCCAGATATTGCTGCGCAGCTTCTTTTGTGTATCCCTCCGGCTTATTGATTTTTGCAAATTGCATATTGATCATAAAATTCATAAAAGGGCCATTTTTATAATACCCTTGATTTCTGTCCCAGATGTAATAATCGATTCCTGCCGCTTCTAAAATGTCGGGATCACTTAATTTCAAAAGTCCGGTCACACCGACAACCAGTGCCCCGGCTAATGTTGCCGTCTTTATAAGAATCACTCTTTTCTCCCGCATCCAGCAAAGTTTGTTCTTGTCTCCTCTCATCACGATCCATACAAAGCGTATCCACAAAATAATCCATACGATCATAATGATCTGCCGGCTGTCCAAAGACAAATGATAATTCCCGATCACCGTCCGCAACGTTCCAAGTCCGAACAGATCCGAAGGTACTGCGGTAGTACCCCGATAGGACATCACAAAATAATTGCCGATGGCAGCTGCAGCAAGCAGTAAATCTGTGAGGATCACGCCCAAATAAAGATTTTGCGTGATTCCGAAAAGCACAAATTGAACAAACATGATAAGCATGCCGGTAAGCACTCTGGTTTTAACTGCTGTCTCAACGCCGGCAAACCCTGCATTCTCACTAAACCATTCCATCAAAACCGCGCTTCCCGTAAATATCAGCACTTTTCCCAAAGTTGACAAAAATTTCCGGTTCCAGTTTTTCAGACACAAAAAACTCAAGGGCAGCGCCACTGCAAGCTGAATCAACAATTGTATATACAGATTGTAATTTGGTTCCTGATATTTATAAACCGTATTGATCTGAAAAGACTGTTTTCGATCATTGATATATAACTCTTTGCTTATTCCATCCTGTTTCGAGCCCCATACAGCCGCGGTACGCAGATTATTATCCGGTCCGGTGCCGGTCAGTTCATAATAAAACCTGCCATTTTTACTTTTTACGGTATAATCAAACGAAATCACATAATGTCCGTTATCTTTCAAATTCTCCGGCTTGATCGTTTCCACATACACCGGAAGTTCCTCATCCTCCGCGTACAGAAAAAAAACAATTTCACCAGTTTCGACCGTATCTTCGTAAGTCGCGAATTGAATACTCAAAAATTCCAGTACACTATCCGCAGGGATTTCAAAATACTGTCTGCACGTCTTGTTATTATATACATTATCAATGAGATAATCAATGGAATCCGGCTCCTTTGATATATGCTCAATTCCTTCTTTCCGAAGAAACAAAAAGATAAACAATGCAGCAAAAAGAAGTAATGTCACACACAGTATTACAACATTTTTTACCTTGCATTCAAATAATCTATTTATCATTATCTTTTTATCCTGTTTTGGTTTATTCCCCTAACGTTATATTATATCTGTTTTCTCCGCTCTTGGCAAGCGATTTATGCGGGCTCATCCGCCGCAGGCGATAACTTTCTTATGTGCCCCTGCGCAATTGAACGGCACTCCGATTCAATCTCCCACCTCTATAGTTGGTAAGTAAAGAAAGGAAACTTACGTAGGTGGGAGTTTGAATCTCCGACCTACGGGAATTGCTGCCGCCTCCAGCAAGCAGGTCGCAGGG
>CADBTR010000097.1 GCA_902797675.1 uncultured Lachnospiraceae bacterium | reverse complement strand
CAAGAACAGCGAGAGGCTGTGCTTCGAGCTGTTCGCAGGTGCGAAAATCGAGTAGGAGGGAGATGAAATCCCGCTCCTACTCGATTGCAACAGGGCTTTGTGGCGCCAAGTAAGGGTGAGATTATGTATATTTTAAAAACGGAAAAAAGTTTTGATTCCGCTCATTTTCTGGCGGATTATGAGGGAAAATGCAAGAATATCCACGGACACAGATGGCGCGTGGTGGTGGAGATCCAGACGGAACAGTTGGAGACCGACCGGCAGCTGCGGGGAATGTATGTGGATTTCGGGGTATTTAAGAAAGATATGGCAGCGGAGACGGAGTTATTGGATCATGCGCTGATCATAGAAAAAGGAACGCTTCGCCAAAAGACCATGGAGGCTTTGGCGGAGGAGGGCTTCCGGGTTGTGGAGATGGATTTTCGTCCCACAGCAGAGAATTTTTCCAAATATTTTTATTACAGGATTAAGGATAAGGGATATGATGTGCGCTGCGCCACCGTCTACGAGACACCAAAGAACAGCGCAAGCTATATGGAATGACAGAATAGTGCAGTAGCTAAACTATCGTTATCAGAGGAGTGATACAGATGGAATATCAGGTAGCAGAGAAGTTTGTCAGCATTAACGGAGAGGGAACGAAAGCCGGTCAGCCGGCGGTATTCATACGGTTTCGTGGCTGCAATCTGTCCTGCAGTTATTGCGATACAACCTGGGCGAACGGGGAGAATGCGCCGGCGGAGACCATGACGGAGACGGAGATTCTCGATTATCTTTTGGAGCAGGGAATCCGGAATGTTACTTTGACCGGCGGGGAGCCTTTAAACAGAGCGGGCATGAGAGAATTGCTGGAATTACTGGCAAACAGGGAGGAATTGCGGGTTGAGATCGAGACAAACGGGAGCGTGGATCTTGCGCCTTTCCGTTTGCCGAAGGCATTGCATCCGCCGGTCTTTACGGTGGATTATAAATTAGCCGGAAGCGGAATGACCGCCGGCATGTTTTTGGAGAATTTCCGAAAATTGGAACCGGCGGATACGGTAAAATTTGTCACCGGCAGCAGACAGGATCTGGAGCAGGCATACGGGATCATGCAGAAGTATGAACTGATCGGGAAGTGCCATTTGTATTTCAGTCCGGTATTCGGTAAGATCCGTCCGGAGGAAATTGTGGATTTTATGCTGGAAAAGAAATTAAACGGAGTAAATCTGCAGCTGCAGCTGCATAAATATATCTGGGCGCCGGACAGGAGAGGCGTTTAGTACGGAAAGGAAGAAGAATCATGGCAATTGATAAAGAAGCAGTAAAAGAACATATTCGGGGGCTTCTGGTGGCATTAGGCGAGAATCCGGACCGGGAAGGGCTCAAAGATACGCCGGACCGGGTTGCGCGTATGTATGAGGAAGTTTTTGCAGGAATCGGGTATACCAACCACGAGATCGCGCAGATGTTTGACAAGACTTTTGAAGAGGATCTTACGTTCGGGCAGGACAGCAACGATGCGGTGATCGTCAGGGATATTGATATATTCAGCTATTGCGAACATCATATGGCGCTGATGTACGATATGAAAGTGACCGTGGGCTATATTCCGCAGGGAAAGGTTATCGGCCTCAGCAAGATCGCAAGGATCGCCGATATGGTTTCCAGACGGCTGCAGCTTCAGGAGCGGATCGGCACAGATATTGCCGATATCATTACAGAAGTTACGGGATCGGAAGATGTCGCCGTTGTTATCGAGGGATGTCACAGCTGTATGACTGCGCGGGGAATCAAAAAAAGCAACGCAAAGACATATACCAGCACGCTTCGGGGAAAATTCAAGACCGATCTGCAGCTGCAGATGAGTTTGCGTTGAGAATTATTATAGAGGAGGAGACCGGTGAGAGCATTGGTTTTAGCCAGCGGCGGCGTGGACAGTACGACTTGTCTTGCGCTTGCGGTTGACAAATATGGAAAAGAAAATGTGGTGGCATTGTCTGTATATTACGGGCAAAAACATCAAAAGGAACTGGAGGCGGCAAAAAAGATCGCGGAATATTACGGCGTAGAATATCAAACCATGGATCTTGCGAAAATATTTGAATACAGCGATTGTTCCCTGTTATCTCATTCAAAAGAAGAGATCCCTCATGAAAGCTACGGGGAGCAATTAAAGGAGAGTCAGGGAACGCCGGTTTCTACCTATGTTCCTTTTCGCAACGGACTGTTTTTGTCTGTGGCGGCAAGTATCGCGCTTTCTAAAAAATGCGGCGTGATCTATTACGGGGCTCATAAAGACGACGCGGCAGGGAATGCTTATCCGGATTGCTCGGAGGCGTTTCATAAAGCCATAGGGGATGCGATCTATCTCGGAAGCGGTGAAGAGCTGCGGGTAGAAGCGCCGTTTATCAGCTGTTCAAAGGCGGCGGTAGTAAAAAAAGGATTGGAGCTTAAAGTGCCTTATGAACTTACCTGGAGCTGCTATGAAGGAGGGGAGAAACCTTGCGGCAAATGCGGAACCTGTCTGGATCGGATGGAGGCATTCCGCTTAAACGGGGTGGAGGATCCGGCGCTTACTTTGTAGAAGAGGATTGTATATATGTACAATCTTTTCAAAGTGGTGCGCCGGAGGAGAAAAAGAGTATGGCGATTATTTGGAAGTATTAGCGCGAGGGTGGAGAAATAGGCTTCGTAATTATTTCAGAAATAATACAGAGAGGACAGAAGAATGGCAGAAGGAAGAAATGAAGAAGAGAAGCAGGGTATTTCTCTGCTTGGAAATACACATACAAAGTATCCGACGGATTATGCGCCGGAGGTGTTGGAGTCTTTTATGAATAAGCATCCGGAGAATGATTATTTTGTAAAATTGAATTGTCCGGAATTTACAAGTCTTTGTCCGATTACCGGACAGCCGGATTTTGCAACGATTACGATCTCTTATGTGCCGGGAGAGCGGCTGGTGGAGAGTAAGTCTTTAAAATTATATTTGTTCAGTTTCCGGAATCATGGAGATTTTCATGAGGATTGCGTCAATATTATCATGAAAGATCTGATCCGCCTTATGGATCCGAAATATATTGAAGTCTGGGGAAAATTCCTGCCAAGGGGCGGCATCTCCATTGACCCGTATTGCAATTACGGCAAGGCGGGAACCCGGTGGGAGCAGGTTGCATGGGAGCGGATGACGCACCATGATATGAATCCGGAAAAAATTGATAATCGATAATTTTATGCTGGCTTTTTTCTGTGTTATCGTTTAAGATATAAGAGTGAATCAATGAAACAGCAAGCTATCATGATAGAAAAAACAGATAATAAACTATCGTGATCACAGGAGGATGGAATTTTGGCGACAATAGCGATCGTTACAGACAGCAACAGCGGAATCACGCAAAAACAGGCGGAGGAACTTGGCGTCTATGTAGTTCCCATGCCATTTGATATAGATGGAGAGACTTTTTTTGAGGATATCAGCCTGACTCAGGAGGAATTTTATATCAGACTGCAGGGGGATGCGAATATTTCCACAGCGCAGCCGACGCCGGAAAGTTATATGGAATTGTGGAGAGAGTTACTGAAGGATCATGAGGCGGTAATCTACATTCCGATGTCTTCCGGATTGTCCGGATCCTGTCAGACTGCGATGGTATTTGCTTCGGAAGATGAATTCGAGGGAAAGGTATTTGTGGTAGACAATCAGAGGATTTCCGTTACCCAAAGACAGTCGGTGCTGGATGCGAAGAAAATGGCGGAAATCGGCATGGAGCCGGAGAAAATCGTGGAAGTGCTGATGAAGAATAAATTTGAATCCAGCATTTATATTATGGTGGATACATTGAAGTATCTGAAAAAAGGCGGCAGGGTAACGCCGGCGGCAGCGGCATTGGGAACAATTTTGAAATTAAAACCGGTTTTGCAGATACAGGGTGAAAAGCTGGACGCTTTTGCGAAGGCGCGGACTTTGAATCAGGCGAAGACATTGATGATCCATGCTATCAAAAACGATATTGAGAATCGGTTTGGCGGTGATGTGAACAATATGCATCTTCAGATTGCACATACAGAAAACAGGGAAGAGGCGGAATTATTGAAAAACGAACTGATGGTGGCATTTCCGGATTACCGGAATGAGATCTATGTTGACCGCTTATCGTTAAGTATCGCCTGTCATATCGGACCGGGGGCACTGGCGGTTGCCTGTACCAGAAGAGTATAGGCGCGTGGCAGACAGAAGAAGACAGGAGCAGTTATGCTGAAAGATTATGTGATCGTGGATCTTGAGACGACGGGATTAAGCCCGGAAAGCGACAGAGTGATTGAGATCGGAGCGATAAAGTTTGAGAAAGGCGAAAAGGTTCAGGTATACAATACTTTCGTTAATCCCGGGATTCCCATAAGCCGGAAGATAACGGAAATTACCGGCATTACGGACGAGATGGTGCAGGAAGGGAAAGACATTTCCTGCGCAATCGGGGAATTTGTAAAATTTGCGGAGGGTTTTCCTCTCATGGGGCATAATCTGCCATTTGATTTCGGTTTTTTGAAGACTGCGGCAGACAGAGAGAAACTTTCCCTTGAGAAGCAGGGAGTTGATACGCTGGCTATCGCGAGAAAATATCTGGCCGAGCTTGAAAGCCGCAGATTGGATTTTTTATGCAGTCATTTCGGGATTGCGGAAGACCGGCATCACCGGGCGTGGAATGACGCCAGAGTGACCGGTGAATTATATCAGATACTTTGGGAAAAATTCGGAAATCCGGAGACAGTGGAAGATTTTCTTCCGAAGCCGATTCGTTTCAGTGTTAAGAAAGAGAGTCCCATCACGCCGAGACAGGTAAGTTTTTTGAATTCTTTGCTGGAACGGCATGGGATCCGACCGGATTATGAAGTGACATCGCTTACGAAAAGTCAGGCGTCAAAGAAGATTGACGCCATCATATCTCAATACGGGCGGGGATATTAAGATTCCCCGTATTCCTCCAAAGATGCAAGAATAGAGGCTTTCATAAGAGAGTTTAATTTTTCTCCGCTGGTTTTCAAGGCGGAGATTTTTTCATTTTCTCCCCGGGAAAAATAAAGGGATGCTAAAAGCTTGTAATTGCCGCTTATATCTGTTAGAATAGAAATGCCGTATTCGAGAACGGTGACGGCGTCGTCTTCTTTTCCCAATTCATGGAGCCGAAGACCATAGCGGTACACTGTTTTTGCCAATTCGGTAAAATTCATATCACATTCGTCCAGAAGCGGAAGATTTGCGGGACCGTAGGTTTCTTTTAATTGCGTAGAAGTCATGCCGGTCAGATTCAGTATTTTTTTTTGACTGAGTTCCTGCAGCGTGAGTTCCTGTTGACGCAGATCTTCGTCATCATATTTGCCCAGAGGAAAGTTCTCCAGGGGGACCTGAATATAGGGAAGCGTGTCGGGATTGACGCGCCGCGTGTTGTTGGCAGCGGCTTCCCTGGCCCAGAATTCAGCATTGTTCTGATCTGTGTGCCGTTTATCTTTTTTCAGCTCATAGCAAAGCCAGAGCCCGAAGATGACAAAGCATCCGCCAAGAATAGGTAAGTGTGTAAACATGGTAAGCTCCTGTTTTGATTGTGAGAAACATCATTAACAAACACCCCGGAGGTAAAATTATGAATATATGGAATCCAAAAACACAGAAAAAGGTTGCCGCGGCAATCGCAATTCTTCTGGCGCTTGCAATGATCGTTCCGATGTTGTCATATCTGGTACGTTGATCGTTACGATTCATAGTAACCGTTGATATTATAATCTTAATTTATTTTGTTTGCAAGAGAGTTTGAAGATGAATACAGGAAAGTTATCGGAATTGATCACAGGCAGATCGATCTGGAACCGCTGCGTCGCGCGAAATCCGCAGGTATCGGTCGGGCAGGGCGCAGGCGTTGATGCGGCAGTGCTGCGGACAGAGGGAGCGTTGGTGACGGCAACAGCGGCAGCCGGCTCCTTTGATTATGTGGGAACAATCGGAGAGAATAAAGAATTACAGATCCTTGCCATGCGTTTAAAAGCCGGGCTTACAGCGTGGAGAGCCGTCAACAGCGTGGCGGCGGCAGGGGGGAGCCTCTGCGGACTCAGCGATGCACTGATCCTGCCAAAGGGTATGAAAGAACAATGGCTCCGCATGATGATCGATGAACTGGAGAGTGTTGCGGAGCAAAACAATGTGTCTGTCATAGGCGGACACAGTGAGGTGTCTTCCGATGTGCGCCAACCGGTTATGACGGTGACTGCTTACGGAACGGCAAGAGGTGAGTTTGCATTGCATCCCCATAAGGGAAAGACGAAAAAGCTGGATCTTGTCATGACGGGATTTGCCGGAATGGAAGGAACCGGCGTTTTAGCTTCCTTTCGGGGAAAAGAATTGCAGACACGATTCAGAAAGGAATATCTGGAACGGGCATATCGCTGTATCGAACAATTATCGGTCGTGCCTGCGGCTGTCATAGCTGAAGAAAACGGGGCTGTGGCAATGCATGATCTGTCCGAAAGCGGAGTGCTCGGAGGCTTATGGGAATTCGGAGAGCAGATGGATTGCGGTCTTACGGTACATTTTGAGGCAATTCCCATTATGCAGGAAACCATAGAAATCACGGAATATTTTGAGACAAATCCATATCTGATGCCATCCGCCGGAGCATTGTTGATTGCCTGCGAGGACGGAGAGCGGATGAAGGGCGAATTAGAGAGCAGAGGGATAGAAAGCGCCATTATCGGCAGAACCAGTGAAAGCAGGGATCGGGTGGTAATCCATAAGGATGAGCGCAGCTTTTTAAACCAGCCCAGGTGATGCATTACAATAAATAATTATCATATAGAGGAGGTCAAAACATGATGGAACTGACAGAATTGAGACGTCTGATTCTCGGCGTGATCGAGAAGAACAGCAGAATTGATGTGCATGAACTTGCAGTGATTTTAGGAGTGACAGAGGTAGAGGTTGCCAATGAACTTGCCGAAATGGAAAAGGAAAAAGTAATTTGCGGATATCATACCCTGATCAACTGGGATAATACCAGCGATGAACGTGTGACCGCCATGATCGAGGTACAGGTGACACCGCAGAGAGGGGAAGGATTTGATAAACTGGCGGAGAGAATTTATAATTTCAGTGAAGTGAAGAACATCTATCTGATGTCCGGCGGTTATGATTTCCTGATCCTTCTGGAAGAGAAGACCATGCGCGCCGTTTCCCAGTTTGTATCGGAAAAATTGTCTACGCTGGAGGCTGTTCGGGCAACAGCGACACATTTTGTATTGAAAAAATATAAAGACCATGGAACGATCCTTGCGGAAGAACATGAGGATGAAAGGATGGTAATTACGCCATGAGAAATCCCTTATCGAATGTGGTGCAGGAGATGAAACCCTCCGGCATCCGGAAATTTTTTGATATTGTAAGCGAAATGAAAGATGCGATTTCCTTAGGCGTCGGCGAGCCGGATTTTGAGACTCCGTGGCATGTCCGCGAAGAGGGAATCTATTCACTGGAGAAAGGAAGAACCTTCTATACTTCCAACTCCGGCTTGAAAGAACTAAAGATTGAGATTGCAAAATACCTTGCGCGAAGATTTGAATTAAAATACGATTACAGCAGGGAAGTTATGGTAACGGTGGGAGGAAGCGAGGCCATCGATCTGGCGATCCGCGCTATGGTGAATCCGGGGGAGGAAGTGCTGATCCCGATGCCGAGTTATGTCTCCTATCTGCCGTGTGTGCAGCTGGCGTACGGCGTGCCGGTTGTGATCAATCTTAAGGCGGAGAATGAATTTCGCCTTACGAAAGAAGAACTTTTAGAGCATATTACCGATAAGACAAAATTGCTGATCTTGCCGTTTCCGAATAATCCTACGGGGGCGATCCTGCGCCGGGAGGATCTGGAGGAGATCGCGAAAGTCTGCGTGGAGAAAGACATTTTTGTCGTTTCCGATGAGATTTATGCAGAGCTTACTTATTACAAGGAGCGCCATGTTTCTATTGCGGAAATGCCGGGAATGAGAGAGCGGACGGTTTTGATCAACGGATTTTCCAAGGCATACGCCATGACCGGATGGAGACTGGGATACGCCTGCGCGCCGGAGCAGATCCTGTCTCAGATGGTGAAAATTCATCAATTTGCCATTATGTGCGCGCCGACAACCAGCCAGTACGCGGCGGTGGACGCGTTAAAAAACGGCGATGATGATGTGAGAAATATGACGCAGTCTTACAATCAGCGCAGAAGATTTCTATTGAATGAATTCAAGGACATGGGAATTGATTGTTTTGAGCCTTACGGCGCATTCTATGTTTTCCCGAGTATAAAAAAATTCGGCATGACCTCAGATGAATTCGCGACAAAACTGCTGGAGGCGGAAAAGGTTGCGGTAGTGCCGGGAACTGCTTTCGGTCAGTGCGGGGAGGGATTTGTCAGAATTTCCTATGCATATTCGATCGAGCGGTTGAAACTTGCCATGAGCAAGCTCCGCCATTTCATCTCAAATTTATGATACCGGTGCGAAGCGCGGAACAATCCGATGGTATCATTTTGCACTTTAACTATTTATAGTTACTTTGACGAAAAGAGAAAAAGAAATGTTAAACATTGTATTACATCAGCCGGAGATACCGGCGAATACCGGTAATATCGGAAGAACCTGCTGCGCCACGGGAACGAAGCTGCATCTGATCAAACCTCTGGGGTTTCGGATCAATGAGAAAGCGGTAAAAAGGGCAGGTCTGGATTACTGGGAGCATCTGGATTATCAGATCTATGAAGATTATGAAGAATTTCTGGAGAAAAATCCGGGCGCAAAAATATATTACGCGACGACTAAGGCACCTAATCTTTATTCGGAGGTGCATTACGAGCCGGACTGTTATATCATGTTCGGAAAAGAAAGCGCCGGAATTCCGGAGGAAATATTGTACAACAATCAGGAAACCTGTGTACGTATTCCCATGAACCCGGAAATCCGGTCCTTAAATCTGTCAAACTCGGTTGCAATCGTACTCTATGAGGCGTTGCGCCAGAACCGGTTTGAGGGTATGCAGACAGAGGGACATCTCAGGACTCATCAGTGGAGATAGGGGTGTCCCCTTTCTTCGCTTTGGCGAGACTGAATACAAACTGGGTGCCTACGCCCTCAGTGCTGACAACCGTGATATTTTCGTTATGGGCGGTTATGATCTCCTTAACGATGGCAAGACCAAGCCCTGTTCCTTTCTTATCTTTTCCTCTGGAATTATCTACTTTATAGAAGCGTTCCCAGATCTTGGACAAATGTTCCGAAGAAATTCCAACGCCGAAATCCTTTACAGACACGAAGATTTTTTCCCCTTTATCCGAGAGATCCACCAGAATTTCCCCGTTTAAGGGGCTGAACTTGATGGCATTGTCGATGAGGTTGTAGACAATCTGCTGGATCCTTACCTGATCCGCCCAGACAATATATTTTTTATCCTCATGACTTAATTTGATCTTTAAATTCTTATCCGTGCATTGTTTTTCAAAGGAGGCAAAGGTCTTCTTCAACATGGGGATCAGATCAAAATTATTAAGATCCAGCAGGATCCCGCTTGCGTCAAAGGTATTCAGGGTAAGGAGACTTCCGGTCAGTTTTGTGAGGCGTTCCGTCTCGTAGAGAACAACGTTGAGGTACTTCTCCTGTAATTCCGGCGGGATCGTGCCGTCTAAGATCGCATCGACATATCCCTTGATGGAAGTAAGAGGGGATCGGAAATCATGGGAAATATTGGCGATAAATTTTTTCTGGCTGTTTCCCATATTCCGAAAGGAATCCGCCATAAACCGCACCGTATCGGACAATTCCCGTATCTCGTCATGGGAGCGGATCTGTACTTCGTAATCATAATTTCCCTTTGCGTATTCTTTTGCGGCTCTTGTGATCTTTGACAGCGGATAATAAACACTCAGCATAAAAATGCCGAGAATGATCATAGACAGGCAGAACAGCACGATGAACGCCAGATTCAGGACGTTCATCGTGGCGGTGTGCCGGTTTTCCACGGAAGTCATATCATGATTTAATACGATATATCCGCAGATCCGGTAATTGTATACGATGGGAGAATAGACCGTCAGCCATTCTTCCGGACACTGCCCGTTAAAATCCCCCACTTTATAATAGCTGTTGCCGAAATATTCGGAAATGGTCGGTATTTTTTTTGGAACCGAGGTCGCGCCGGAAATATACAGGATATCCCGCTTTGTTCCCACAATCCAGATACTCTTTCCGTCAGGCTCAAAGAAGGTATCCAGATCCTCCTGAAAATCGTGGTCTTTACTGTAGACATTGTGGTATTTTTCACCGTAATAGGCGCTTGCGACAGTGGCGCGCCCGTACAACGCCTGCGCCTGCCGTTCAATCTCCATATCCATAACCTGGGGAGAGACAATGAGATTAATAAACAGCAGGGACAGGATGCCGAAAGCAATATATCCGGTCAGGATTTTATAATTAATACTGTATTTCATGAAAACACCTTATTTCTTGATTTCAAATTTATAACCGATCCCCCAGACGGTAGATAATGCCCAGGACGGGTGATCACTGATCTTTTCACGGATCCGTTTTACATGGACATCTACCGTTCGGGTATCTCCCACATATTCGTATCCCCAGATATGCTCTAACAGCTGTTCCCTTGTGAATACCTGATTCGGGGAAGCAGCGAGAAAATGGAGAAGTTCAATTTCTTTAGGCGGCATTTCCACTTTTTTCCCCATATAGGTAACAGAATAATTATTCATATTAATTTCAAGGTCAGGGAAAGTCACAACATTCTTCGGATTTCCACTCTCGGCAGGAGCTGTCTGGGATGCGCGCCGTAAAACTGCCTTCACTCTCGCAACCATTTCCTTATTGTCAAAAGGCTTGATCATATAATCGTCGGCGCCTAACTCCAACCCCAGAACTTTATCAAAAACCTCGCCTTTTGCGGAAAGCATGATGATCGGCGTCATGCTTGTCTTACGGATCTCCCGGCACACCTCATAGCCGTCCATGCCCGGCAGCATCAGATCCAGAATAATAAGATCCGGCTGAAAGGTGCGGAATGCGTTCAGGGCAGCCTCGCCGTCCTCGACACATTGGGTGGAAAAACATTCTTTATTCAGATAGAGAGAAATCAGCTCTGAAATATTGGTATCATCATCTACAATGAGAATTTTCTGTTTGTTTGCCATTATGAATCTCCTTTTCCTTACTTAAATGTTACAATGGTAACGCCGGTATCGCCTTCGCCAAATTCCCCCAGCCGGTAGGAATCTACATATTTTAATCGTTTTAAATGCTGGTGAACCGCTTTTCGCAAGGCGCCGGTTCCACGCCCGTGGACAATGCGGACACTCGGCAAATGTGCAAGATAGGCGTCGTCCAGATATTTATCTAATTGCGGGATTGCCTCCGCCGTTGTCATACCGATCAGATTCAGCTCGGTGGAAACGGAAGCTGTTTTTGACATCTTGATCTTTCCGGAACTCATGCGCTGCAGATTCGGCGCTGTGATCTCCGGTTCATCAAGAAGCTCTAAGTCATTGATATTTACCTGTGAGCGAAGAATACCCATCTGTACAAAAACATCGCCTTTGGCGTTTGGCTTGCCACTGATCGTTCCGTTCAGATTCAAACTTAATACCTTAACGGCAGCTCCCGGTTGAAAATCAGAAGCTTTATGAACTTTAGAAGGTTTCTTGGGGCTCTTTAAGGCGAGTTTACCCTGTGTATTCTTTAATTTTTCGCCTGCCCGCTGACGTTCTTTCTCAAGATCTTTCGAAGAATTCTGAGTATCTTTGGAAAGTCTGTTAACCCTGCGGATGGTCTCGTCCGCAAATTCCTTGGCGTCTGCAAGGATTCTTGCGGCTTCTTCGTTCGCTTCTTTCAAAATGCCCTCACGTTTGTCCTCAAGGGATTGAGATTTTTTCTGAAGTTCACTTTGCAGGCGATCGACTTCGGAATGTTTCTTGGCAAGTTCCGCCATGTCCCGTTCAATCCGGACTTTCCGGTCTTCCAGATCGCTTACAAGATCCTCAAAAGCCTCGCTTTCCGCATCGATGCGGGTCTTTGCATCGGCAATCAGAAAGTCGGGAAGCCCTAATTTTGCGGAGATGGCAAAGGCGTTGCTTTTGCCCGGAACGCCTATGAGTAGCCGGTAGGTAGGACTTAAGGTTTCCACGGAAAATTCGCAGCAGGCGTTTTCCACCTGCTCCGTGGAAAGGGCGAATACCTTTAACTCACTGTAATGCGTGGTAGTCATAGTCCGGATCTTCATATTATGCAGAAAAGTCAAAATACTTGTGGCAAGGGCGGCGCCCTCTACCGGATCGGTACCGGCGCAGATCTCGTCAAAGAGTACAAGAGATTTTTCATCTGCCTTTTCAAGGATCCGGATAATATTCGTCATATGTGAGGAGAATGTACTGAGGTTTTGCTCGATACTCTGCTCATCGCCGATATCGGCGTAGATCTCCGTAAACATGGCGAGCTCGCTGCCTTCATCGGCAGGGATATGAAGACCGGAAAGTCCCATTAGTTCAAACAATCCCACAGTTTTTAAAGAAACGGTTTTTCCGCCGGTATTGGGACCGGTGATAATCAGCTGGTCAAAATCATCGCCTAAGTGAAGATCGATGGGAACCACTTTTGCTGCATCCAGCATAGGATGGCGACCTTTCTTGATTTTCAGAATCCCCTGTTCATTAAAACGGGGTTCGGAACAGTTGAGCTCCTTTGACAATGCAGCTTTTGCAAATACAAAATCCAGATGAATGAGGACCTGCTGGTCATCTGCAATTTCAATTGTCTTTTCGCCTACCGCAGCACTTAATTCTGCAAGAATGCGTTCAATTTCTTCTTTTTCCTCTACGGCAAGCTGACGGAGCTCATTGTTCATCTGAACGACAGTCATAGGCTCGATGAAAAGCGTGGAGCCGGTAGAAGACTGATCGTGAACCATGCCGGGAACATTTCCCTTGCAGTCTGCTTTTACCGGAAGACAATACCTTCCGTTTCGCATGGTGATGACAAAATCCTGCAGATTGGAGCGCATGGACTGAGAATTTAACATCGCGCTTAACTGTGAACGGATCTTGTCGTTGGTGCCACGGATGCGCCTGCGGATAGAGGAAAGGGCGCTACTTGCGTCATCGGCGATCTCCTCCCCGGAGATCAGACAACGCTTTAGTTCGTTGTTGAGATTAGACAGCGGTTCGATCCGGTTAAAATATTCTGTCAGGGAGTCCTCGCGCGTTTCCTCATTTTCACCCCGTCCGAAACTTTTGATCACAAGGGCGCTGTTTAACAGGCGGCTGACCTCCAAAAGTTCATGTTGGGATAAAGTTCCGCCGACTTCCAGCCGTTTCAGAGAAGCAGTCAGATCCTTTACGCCGGAAAATGAAAGTCTGCCGCCATGCCACAGTCTTGCAAGGGCGTGGGAAGTCTCTGCCTGTTCCTGCAGTACCGCTTTCAGTGTCCCGAAGGGTTCCAGTTCCATACAAAGTTTTTTGCCGGGCTCGGAGCCGGCAAAATCTGCAAGTTTCGATTTTATTTTATGGTATTCCAGTGTTTTGTAAACTTTCTGATTCATAATCTACCTCAATTCTCGTTGTCCGGGGCTCAGGGCGGCTTCGCCGCCAGTCCGGTATGAATAGTTACAGTTTAGCATAAGTTGAGAGTTCGGGCAAGGGAAACCTTGTCATAAATCAAAGGATAGTCAAATAATCGACATGAAATGTTCATAATTGATGATTAAAATGAATAACGGAATTTTTTACATGGTTAAAATGCAAAATGATACCATTGGGTTACTATTCACAAATGATCATTACATGGCGTGAGGAACGGTATGGAAGAACAGAAAGAAGAACAGAAAGAATTCGTCGAGGAGGTTATACGGAAGAAACCCGGTCTTGCAAAGCGGATCATAGAGAAAATGATCTCGTTAATGGGGCTTGGGATCGTATTTGGGATCGGCGTATTTGTCATTATATTTTTGCTTCGGGATCAATTGAGAGAAGCGTTATTTGCCGATAGCGGCTATGGAATCAAAAAAACAGTGAAAGAGATCAGTCTTGCCCT
>CADBTR010000096.1 GCA_902797675.1 uncultured Lachnospiraceae bacterium | reverse complement strand
TTATTCAGATAATTAAGCAGATTGCCAAAATCTCTGATTTTGTGCAAGTCGCTTATGCAGTAGCTAAACTATCGTTATTAGAGGAGCCAGATACCGTTAGCACCTGTACTTTAGGTGGTTACGGGATCGGCATCCGACCGGACTTGTACAGATAATAAACTATCGTTATTAGAGGAGGATTAGAATTCATGGCTTGTTTTTTAGTACCTACAACAGAGGCTGTTGTGACGACAATTATACAAAAAAAAGCGGAAAAAAACAAAAAAGAAGGAAAAGAACAGGGAATATTTCTCCAGAGGATCGGCTGGTTAAATAATATGCTTTGGGGAGGAAGTGCTTTGCTTGCTTTTGAACATGTATGGCATGGTGAAGTTACACCATGGTTTCCTTTCCTGACGAATGCGGAAGACCCGGCGAATTTAACCGCAATGCTTCAGGAGATGGGAACGGTAGGCGTTGGAATGGCTGTTACGGTCACTGTATTGTGGGCTGCCATGGTGACTGCCGCAGAGCGGATGAAGAAGAAGATGGGAAAAGCGATTCCGGTTCCGGTAAAACAGGATAGACAGATGCGGGAAGAACGAAAGCGGGAAGGGGGAATTTAGAGTGACATTATTGATAACGGTTTTTGCTGCAATTATTTCTACTGTATTGTGGTATCGGATCGATGAAGACAGGAAACTTGGAATGCTCTCTTTGATGTATTGGGGAGCGTCGGCGATGTGGCTTGTGGATGCTATTGCAGAGTATATGGAATTGAAGGCGGAATATTTTACTCCGGCATTAAAAGATATGTTAAATGATGCTTATCTTGGAATATCTGTTGTGGCTTTGGGATTGATCATTTGGCTGATCCGGCTTTTATATCATGATCCGAAAGGAAAGATAAGACAGTTGCTTGAAAGATAAATTAATTAGAAGGATGGAGAATCTGATGACGGATATCAGAGAATTGTTGAGAAAAGTCGCAGACGGGAAGATTACGCCGGAGGAAGCAGAGCTGGAATTGAAGAAAAAACCCTTTGAAGATCTGGGGTTTGCGAAGCCGGATTATCACAGAGGTATTCGTCAGGGAATCGGCGAAGTGATATACGGAGAGGGAAAGACAGCGGAGCAGATCGGACAAATCGCGGAAAATTTAAGAGAACAGGGACAAAATCTGATTATGATAACGAGATTGTCCAAAGAGAAGGCAGAGAAGATTTCTCTGCCAATTCTATATGATGAGGTTTCAAAAATCGGCGTGATAGGAGAGATGCCGAAAGAAAAGATAAAAGGGACCATTGTTGTGGCAACCGGAGGAACCAGTGATCTTCCGGTGGCGGAGGAAGCGGCACTCACCGCGGAAGTATTGGGAAATCGGGTCATCCGATTGTATGATGTGGGAGTGGCAGGATTACACAGATTGCTTGCTTATACAGAGGAACTGATGTCTGCGGATGTGATCATAGCGGTTGCCGGAATGGAAGGCGCCCTTGCCAGTGTCATCGGAGGTCTTGTGGATTGTCCGGTAATCGCGGTGCCAACTGGTGTAGGCTATGGAGCTTCCTTTCAGGGACTGTCGGCATTATTGTCTATGTTGAATTCCTGTGCAAGCGGGGTTTGCGTTGTAAATATTGATAACGGGTTTGGAGCAGGATATCTTGCAAGTATGATCAATCATAGAGGAGCGTGAGCATGAAAAATTTATATATTGAATGTAATATGGGAGCTGCCGGAGATATGCTGATGGCGGCATTATTGGAGTTAATGCCGGATCCGGAAGAAACGGTTAAGAAATTAAATAAAATCGGAATCCCGAAAGTGGAATATCGGGCGGAACAGGCGGTAAAATGCGGAATTACCGGAACATCCATGCATGTTTTCGTGGAAGGCGAAGAGGAACAGGGATATGAGCATGACCACGGGCATGAGCATGACCACGGGCATGAGCATGACCACGAATGTGAACACGAGCACGAGCATGAACACGAGCACAAGCATGAGCACGAGCATGAACACGAGCACGAGCATGAACATGAACACGAGCATGAACATGAACACGGGTATGAGCATGAACATCATCACGGACACGGTCACGACCACAACCATGAACATCATCACAGTCATCGGAGTATGCAGGACATTACACATATGATCGAGAGTTTGTCGGTATCCCGTAAGGTGAAAGAAGATGCTTTGTCGGTTTATCGTCTGATCGCAGAAGCAGAGGGAAAGGTTCACGGCAGAGAAATTTCCGAAATTCATTTTCATGAAGTGGGAACCATGGATGCGGTGGCAGATATTGTAGGTGTCTGCTATCTGATGGAGCAGATTGCGCCGGAGCAGATTCTCGTTTCACCGGTTCATGTGGGAGCCGGTCATGTGCATTGCGCTCATGGAATCCTTCCGGTTCCGGCTCCGGCGACTGCGCATATTTTAAGAGGGGTTCCTGTTTACGGAGGAGAGATAGAAGGGGAACTTTGCACGCCTACCGGAGCGGCGTTGTTAAAATATTTTGCAAACGGATTCGGGGCGATGCCTGTGATGAGCGTTGACAGGATCGGCTATGGCATGGGCAAGAAGGAATTTCCAAGAGCAAATTGTCTGCGGGTGATGATGGGACAGACGGACGGGGAAGAAGGTGAGATCTTAGAACTCAGCTGTAATGTAGATGATATGACTGGAGAGGAAATCGGATTTGCGGTACAGACATTGCTTGGTGAGGGAGCAAGGGACGTATATACAACAGCCGTCGGCATGAAGAAGAACCGTCCGGGAACGCTGATTACCTGTTTGTGTATGCCGTGGGAAGCGGATAAATTTACATCTTTGATGTTTCAGCATACCACGACACTTGGGATACGCATGACAACCATGAAACGCCGTACCTTAAAACGCCATGGCGAGGAACTGATGAGTGCTTACGGAAAAGTCAGAATCAAGATCTCGCAGGGCTATGGAGTAAAAAAAGCAAAACCGGAATATGAGGATGTGGCAGACATTCTTCGCAGAGACAAAGAATGATAAGAAAATATTTATCGGGACAAAGAAAGAGAGGTTTATATGATCGATACAGAAAAAATGCCGAAATTGGGATTTGGTTTAATGAGACTGCCTACACTTGGAAGTGATACGAAAATTGATATGGATCATGTCTGTAAAATGGTAGATCAATATATGGAGGCGGGACTGAATTATTTTGATACTGCTTATGTCTACCACAGCGGGATTTCGGAATGTGTGGTAAAAGAAGCCATCGTCAAACGCTATCCGAGAGAGAAATTCAAGATCGCCACAAAGCTTCCGGCGTGGTGTATGAAAGAAAAAAAAGACAGGGAGCGGATCTTTCAGGAGCAATTAGACCGCACCGGCGCCGGATATTTTGATTATTATCTGATTCATTCCATAGAGGAAGGATATAATTATGATACCTATGAGAAATTGGATTGTTTTAATTTCTGCATGGAAAAGAAAAAACAGGGTTTGATCCGGCATTTTGGTTTTTCCTTTCACGGTTCTCCGGATCTTCTGATTCAGGTATTGGATCGCCATCCGGAAATTGAATTTGTTCAGATTCAGTTAAATTATCTGGACTGGAATCACCCGATCATTTGCTCCGGTAAATTGTACGAGATCCTTCATGAAAGAAACATACCGATGATCATTATGGAGCCGGTGAAGGGAGGCGCGCTTGCCGCGCTGAAACCGGAGCTGGAGGCAAAGATGAAAGCGGTCAGACCGGATAAATCCGTTGCTTCATGGGCATTGCGGTTTGTGGCGTCCCTTCCGGGGGTGATGACGATATTAAGCGGAATGTCCAACGAGGAGCAGATGATGGATAATATTTCCACATTTCATCCGTTTGAGCCTATGTCGGAGGGCGAACATGAGGTCATCGATGAGATCGTACAGACCATGATGAATATTCCGCTCATCGGCTGTACAGCCTGTCGTTACTGCACGGACGGCTGCCCGATGAATATTCCGATTCCGGATATCTTCCGCACCATGAATACGCTGACATTATATCCGGGGGATATGTTCCGGCCGATGAATTTCTATCGGGAGGTTACCAGAGAAAAGGGAAAAGCGGGAGATTGTATTTCCTGCGGACAATGTGAGGGCGTCTGTCCGCAGCATTTGCCGATCATTCAATTATTGCAGGAGGCATCGCAAAAATTAGACCGGTAAAAAACAAAATCGGAATCGTAACAATCAGAAAAACCGGTTGACAAAAAGCAGGCATTATGGTAAAACAGTTAGCGAAAACTAACGATGTTTACACAAGCAATATTCATAAGAAGATGCTTGAGGTTAAAATCAGATAATAAATTATTATTATTTAGAGGAGAGTAACCATGCCTGAGGAAAAAGAATTTTTAGTGATCAAGGACATCCGCAAGAGCTTTGGCTTTGGCGATACAAAGCAGGATGTGCTTCGGGGAATGAATTTTACGGTAAAAAAAGGGGAATTTTGCGTACTTCTGGGACCTTCCGGATCCGGAAAATCAACACTGTTGAATATTATCGGGGGAATCGACAGCGCCGATTCCGGCTATATTTCCATTAACGGAGATAAGCTGGAGGAAATGGATGAGAAAACATTGACGATGTATCGGAGAAAACATTTGGGCTATGTGTTTCAGATGTATAATCTGATCCCGAATCTTAATGTAAAAGAAAATATCGAGGTTGGAGAATATTTATCCGATCATCCGCTGGATATCGATGAATTATTGCATACGCTGGGATTATGGGATCACCGGTATAAACTTCCGAATCAATTATCGGGAGGTCAGCAGCAGAGAGTATCCATCGGCAGGGCAATCGTGAAGAATCCGGATATTTTGATGTGCGATGAGCCGACCGGCGCCTTGGATTATAATACATCCAAGGAAATATTGAAACTGATCGAAGACGTCAATCAGAAATACGGAAATACCGTGATCATGGTAACCCATAACGATGCCATTAAACATATGGCGGATCGTGTGATCAGGCTGCGTGACGGAATCGTGCGTCATAATGATATTAATATTCAGAAGATTTCCGCAATGGATCTGGATTGGTAGGTGACAGCCATGAGAAATCCATTGAGAAAAAGAGTGCCCAGAGAATTATTGGGGGATTGGCATAAATATGCAGTGATCATGTTGTTTATGGTATTCATGATCGCGGTGGTTTCCGCGATGTATGTGGGAAATGACAGTATGCTCAAGGCAGCTGCGGACGGAAAGACAAAATATCATGTGGAAGACGGTCGTTTTGAGCTAGATCAAAATGCGGATGAAGAATTTTTAAGTGCTCTGGAGACAGGAAAGAAAGCGGATCTCAAAGCTTATCTTCTGGATAAGGCGTACGAGGAAGCTGAAAAATCCGCAACGGAAGCGGTAGATGAGGCTTTTGCGGAGCAGTTAAAGGCAACGGTTCCGGAGGAATATTACGAGACAGCATTAGAGGAAGCGAAAAAGTCTGATGAATATACAAAAGCCCTGGATGAGGCAATTCAGAAAGCACATACGGAAGCGGAAAAAACGGTAGATGAAAAATACCGGGAAGCGGAAAAAGAATATGAATTAAATGATGCTGATTTTACCGAGAGAACCGTATCGGTTGTGGAGCATTTTTACCGGGAAGAATCGGAAGATCACGATAGCGACGGAAAAGAGGATGCAACGATCCGGATCTATAAGAGTGATTCCGACGTTGATAAGGCATGCTTCTTAGAGGGAAGAGCACCGAAGAAGAGCGGCGAGATCGCATTGGATCGTATGCATGCTTCTAATGTGGGAATCGAAATGGGGCAGACGGTTACCATCGGCGGTGAATCTTTTAAGGTGGTCGGATTGATTTCCTATGCGAACTATCTGACGCTGCATCAAAAGAATACAGATTTGATGTTCAACGCATTTGAATTTGATGTGGGAATGGTGATACCGGAGGATTATGATCGTCTGACTTCAAGAGAACATTATAATTATGCATGGTTTTATGAAGAAGAAAAACCGGAAGGCGACATGGAAAAGGCTTCGTATTCTTCTGATTTTATGAAAGTGCTGCTGACACAGACCGCGGTGAAAGAGTATGAGATCAAGGATTATGTGCCGGAATATCTGAATCAGGCGATAAATTTTGCGCCGGATGATATGAAAGGAGATAAGACCATGGGGGCAATCCTGGTATATATCCTGATCGGTGTGATTGCCTTTATCTTTGCGATTACGATTTCAAATACCATCGAAAAAGAGGCGACGGTGATCGGAACGCTGCGCGCTTCGGGATATACAAAGGGAGAGCTGATCCGTCACTATATGACAATGCCGGTCATCGTGACATTGATCGGAGGACTGATCGGAAATATACTGGGATATACGGTATTCAAGGACGTTGTTGTCTATATGTATTATAACAGCTACAGCCTGCCTGCTTATGTTACGGTCTGGAGTTTTGAGGCTTTGTTGAAGACTACATTGATTCCATTGATATTAATGCTGGTAATCAATCTGTGCGTGATCGTAAAGAAATTAAAATTAAGTCCGCTCAGATTTCTTCGCAGGGATTTGAGCAAGAGCAGAAGAACAAAGGCAAGACGTTTGCCGAAATGGAGTTTTATGAACCGGTTCCGTCTGCGGATCATCGGACAGAATCTGCCGAATTACCTTGTGCTTTTTATCGGAATCATTTTAATTGAAGTGATGTTGTGTTTTGCCATCGGATTTCCGGAATCATTGAATAATTATTCCAGGAAAGCTCCGGATATGCTTTTTGCAAAATATCAATATATGCTGATGGGAATGGAAGATAAAGATGGAAATCCATTGGAGACCTCCGTTAAGGGAGCGGAAAAATTCAGCTGCACAAGTCTTTTGAAGAAAAATGAAAATCATGATGAATCCATTACGGTATATGGAGTGTCAAAAGACAGCGCCTATATCAACATTGACGATGCGATCGGGGAAGAGGAAGTATTTCTCTCCAGCGCTTTCGCTGAGAAGTATGGATTAAAGAAGGGCGACAGCCTGAAACTTGCTGAGAAATATGAAAATCAAAGTTATGAATTCAAGGTAGCAGGGATCTTTGAATACGACGGCGGCGTGGCGGTATTTATGCCGAACCGGAATTTTAACAGTATCTTTAATCATGAGGAAAATTCCTACAACGGATTTTTTTCAAATGAAAAGATCACGGATATTGATGAGAAATATATCGCAAATGTGATGACGAAAAAAGACATCACCAAGGTTACAGACCAGCTGCAGCATTCCATGGGCGGATTCATGTCAATGTTTGAATATGTGCTGTTTATCCTTGCGATCATTTTGATCTATCTGTTAAGCAAGATCATCATTGAAAAGAATGAGAATCAGATATCCATGTCAAAGATCTTAGGTTTCAGAAACGGTGAGATCGGTTCTCTCTATATCATGTCAACAACATGGCTGGTGGTGATCTTTACCTTGTTAGGCAGCGTGATCGGCTATGGACTGATCAGCGAGGTATTCGTCATTTTCATGCAATCCATGGATGGCTGGTTTACTTTCTATATCAGCACTTCGGGATTTGTAAAAATGATTTTGTTTATTCTTGCGGGGTATGGAATTGTCACAATTGCGGATTTCATCCGGATCAGGAGAATTCCGATGGATGAAGCGTTGAAAAATGTGGATTAAATAGAATCAGGCAGGAGCGAAAAAATGCGGTGTGTTTTCACACCGCATAATTTATAAAATTTCCTTTTAGAGCTTCGGATTCGGAGCTTTTTTTATTCTGACTGTATTCGTCATCGGAATATTTGATGGAGGTGGTGGTAAGACCGCCGGATACATAAGATCTTCCACATTCCGGACAGATAGAAGTATGAAGCGCGATGGAGGCACTCATCACCTTACCGTTGTTTTTGGCTGCCTTTTCGTGGGCATTCGCCACATGCTCCATCTCATGAGACATTACCGTAGCAGCGGATCTTCCGGGATCAATGTGTCCGGCAGCTTTAAAGGATACATCCGATTCATTGGATCCGTCTTTATATTTGCGCTCTGCGCAGGATTTACATTGAATCCTTCCAGAACGCTTCAGAGATTTTAATTTTTCCTGATCTAAATCTTCAACATCTACGCCGCTTATCTTCGCGGAATTCAGATCAGACTGGGATATATTGGCGGGACGGCGTTCCACCTGTCCCTGATATTCATTGGATAAATCATTAAACGAAACATTCATATTCATCACATCCTGACATAAAAAAAACAATACAATAGTACTATTTTTAGCATAACACAATCTGGGTCAAAATTCAATATTTTTTTGCTTGTAATCAAAAAATGAATGTGATAACATAGAATTGTTGTGAATGGAACTTTAGGCAGAAGGGAGATTACCTCCGCTCCTGTTCGATTGGAACTTGACAGGAAGGATGAGAAAACTGAAAAAGATTTCGTATGAAAAATTGATAGAGAATCATCACTTTAGGGATTATCTGGAGGAAGTGCGGTATATACAGGATTTGTTGAAGGAAGGCAAGATCAAGCCCGTAAAGAATTCACCATCCAATGGAAAAAAACCGGCACTTCCCATGAATTTCTGGTTGATCAAAAATCATGAAGATGAAGAAAAGATACAGGAAGAACTTGCGTATCGGCTTGCGACAGCAATCGATGCGGGGTATTACAGAAAACATCCGGAGATTTACAGAGAAGAACGGAACGATGTCATTGCGTTGAGCGACTATCTGGAGAATGAAAAAGAAAAATTACATCAGCCGATCTCGGAAAATGAGAGAAGCTTTGATATCTGGAAAAGGGAAAAGTTTCTGACGAGAGAAGGGGGGAAAAAACTCCTGAAACATTGCGGATTGACAAAGGAGCATCTGAACTGTTATGAGACATCGGAACCTGTCGCCTATTATACGAAGACGAAGCAGGTTCCACAGAATATGCTTGTAATCGAAAACCTTGACACCTTTTACAGTATGAGAAAACATTTAGAAGAACATCAGGAAATATTACAGATGGAAGTCGGCACCGTATTTTACGGAGGGGGAAAGAAAATCATCGGCGGATTTGGCGATTTCAGGAAATTTATGGAAACTTATATGAAACATCCGGATAATCAGATCCTGTATTTCGGAGATCTGGATTATGAGGGGATCGGAATGTATGAAAGCTTTGAAAAACGGTATCGGGATAGTAATCGGATTTTTCCTTTTCGAGAGGCTTATCTGGCGATGATAGAGAAGGCGAAGCAAGTCGGGTTTGAAAGACTGCCGGATATGAAGGAAGGACAAAATCATAATATAAACGGCAGTTTCTATAACTGCTTTGACGAGAAAACAGTGATGCTCATGAAAGAAATCCTGGAGAGAGGAAAGTATATTCCACAGGAAATTTTGACTATATCGGATTTTTGATCACCGGTGACAGATCAGAGGGTAAAAGATGCAATATGATTTTTTGAAACATTTTCCAAAACGCATGAAAAATATCGGTTTGTACGCGAAATTAATTTTAAATACAACCGGTAAGACAACTTGGAATCAATATGGATTCGGGAGCAGTGAGGAACAGTTGAATTTTGTTCTGTCGGTGATGCTGTTCATCATGGAACAATCCTTACGGGAAGAAAATTGTACCCTGGACGATATTGGCGTGTTTATCGATAATCTGAATTCCGCATATTTCAGAAAAGCGCTGTCCTATGAACAGTGCAGAAATCTGGGAGATTTTGTTGTCAATACGATCCTGTCTAACGAAGGAAAAATGATGTCCTTTTCCGGCTATGATTATGAGGTCGGACAATATCGGGAGCTGGGGATTAATTTTGTGAAAAACAGAGTGATTTATGAGGAGGGAGACCGGAAACGGACTTCCTATTCCCTGACCGATGATGGGTATAATCTGATGCTGTCAACATTGGAGGTGGAGAATAATCTGAAACTCACCATTCAGGAGATGATTTTTCAGCTGCATTTGGAAAAACAGAGTTATGATAAGGCTGTTGATGATATAAAAAACGTATTTACCCAAATGCGGATCCAGCTGCAAAAGATGCGGGAAGCAATGTACCGGATCAGAAGAAATGCCTTGGAATATTCGGTATCAGAGTATGAAGAAATATTGAATGATAATTTAAGTACGATCGGAGATACGAAGAAAAAATTCGAGGGTTATCGTCATCATGTTGAACAGTGTGAAGAAGAATTGGAACAGAAAAACATCAATGTGGAGAAACTTTCTGATAAAGATGAGGAAAATTTAAGAAATCTTCGGATTATTGGAACGTACCTGAATCAGACGATCGATGAACATCAGAAGATCTTAAATCTTCATTTTGATCTGAAAGAATTATATACAAATGAATTGGAACAGTTATCGGATGTTTCGGCGATTAAAAGATTTTCCATCCGGACAGAACTGTATGAAAAAATATTGAAAAATCCGAATGCTTTGGAAGATATGGAATATTTTTTTGCACCGCTGTTCAATCAGGAGGTAAGCAAAATATATAATCTGAAACTTGCATATCAATATCAAAAGACGATAAGGGAAACGAAAGAGCCGGATTCCGTGGAAAAACTTGATTTTGATGAAAAAGAATGGGAGATCCAACAGGAAAGGCTGAGAAATGAAAAGAAAGAATTATATAAAAAAAGCATCTGTTTTCTGGTTTGCAGGCTGGTGGCGAAAAAACAATTGAAATTAAGCGAGCTTGCGGAAGAAATCGGGGAAGATGAAGAAGGAAAAAGAACCCTGATACCGAATGTAGATATATTTAAGGAGATTATGGTTGAGTTGATCAAAAGCGGAAGGCTTGATATTCCGGCATTGAAGGAAGAAAGAAAACATGTGATATCCGATGGCAATGAGATTTTTGTGCCGACGCTTTTGATTTTGGATGAATTAGAACAATATGATCCGGAGGGAAATATCGTGGAGATCCTGATCGAAAAGACAGGGAATAAAGAAGTGATATTTCATAATCTGATGAGAAGCGACAATTCCATCTGTGATGTGAAATGTTCGGAGATCTGTTTTTACGCGCGACGTGCGCAGGATGGAGATATAACGTGAATTACGAATTAGATACGATAAAAAAGAGTCAGGAAATATTTTATTACCTTTTGCGGAAGCATGAAATATCTGAGATCCGGGAACGGGAATTGTTCAGAACATTTGCCGAGAATGAAGAAATCCAGATATTGGTCAAAAGTCAGGCGGAGATTGCGGGGAGCAGCGTTGAACGATACGGTGATACCATTTATCTCATACCGGATGAAGAGAATGTGTATCTGGGGTATTCCAAGGCAAAGCTGAAAAGTATGCTGTGCAGATCCGGGGCGACAGATAAGGACTATTATCTTTCCCAGTTTATCATTCTTGTATTGCTTGTTGAATTCTATGACGGACAGGGGAGCAGCAGTAAAACAAGAGATTTTATGAAAGTAGGAGATCTGCAGAATTCGGTTGCTGCCAGGCTTAGGGAAGGGACAGAGAAAGACAGCAGGGAAGACGGGGAGGAATCCGGCATTGCCTTTACAAATATGATGGAAGCTTTCGAGGCGTTGAAATCGGATGAACGGGGTTCAAGAGCCAAGACTACAAAAGAAGGGTTTATGCATCAGATTCTGGGATTTTTGCAGGAACAGGGATTGATTGAGTATGTTGAGAGAGATGAGACAATTATCCCCACAAAGAAACTTGATAATTTTATGGATTGGAATATCCTGAATCAGAATAACTATCGAAGAGTATTGAAAGTGTTAGGTGAGAACGATGCCGGTCATTAATTCCGTGAGATTGATTAATATAAATTACAATCATAATTCTATCAGGGTCAATGATGAGATTATGGATTTTAACGGGAAGAGCACATTGATTTCCCTTAGAAACGGGGGTGGAAAATCCGTTTTGGTTCAGATGCTGACGGCGCCGTTTGTGCATAAAAAATATCGAAATGCCAAGGATCGTCCTTTTGAAGAATATTTTACCGGAGCAAAGCCGTCGTTCATTTTGGTGGAATGGAAACTGGACGGCGGAGCGGGCTATTTGATGAATGGACTGATGGTGAGGAGAAGTCAGGGAGAGATCAGCGAGGGAGATTCCTGTCTCTTAGATATCTTGTCTGTCATTTCCTGTTATAAGGAACCCTGTATTTGTGACATTCATCATTTGCCGGTTGTTGAAAAAAATAAAAAAGAAATGCTCTTGAAGAATTTTGGAAGCTGCAGGCAGATGTTTGAAGATTATAAAAAAGATCCGTCTCTTCAATTTTTTTACTATGATATGAACATGCAGGCGCAGTCCAGACAATATTTTCAAAAGCTGGGAGAATATAAGATCAACTATAAAGAATGGGAAAAGATCATCGTAAAGCTTAATCTTGAAGAATCGGGGCTGTCGAATCTTTTTGCGGATTGCAGAGACGAACGAGGGTTGACGGAAAAGTGGTTTTTAGAGACTGTTGAGGGAAAATTGAATGGTGAAAACAACAGGATTTCCCAGTTTCAAAAGATTATTGATAAGTACATCAGACAATATAGTGAAAATTCTTCAAAGATCAAAAGAAGAACGGTGATAGATCAATTTAAATCCTTTGTATGCGAGGATTCAAAAGATCAGGAAAGACGGAGTATTCTGAGTATTGCGACGGAAGCCGATCAGAGAATGAAAGAAAAGGAATTAACGGAGCAGCGGATTGCTGCCTTTCTCCATGAACTGGAATTGTTAAAGGAGAGAATTCAAAAGGAAATTCATTTAAAACAGGCGGAGATCGATCAGATATCGGAAGAAAAATCAGAATTGGAATATGAAAAATATTCGTTTCTTATTCATGAAGAACAGATGAAGAAGAAACTTCTGGATAAAGAATTGTCGCTGCTTCAGCTGGAATTATCCGATGTGGAAAAAAGAAAAGAAGATTTAGAGCGCAGGATTCATATTTTGGAATGTGCGCTTGCGGAGAAAAAGAGACTGGAAGAATATCGGGAATATCAGGAGATAGCAAAGCAGCTGGAAACCTTAAAAATGGAGGATCAGGATAAGGAACCGCGAAGAAAAGAATTGGGAACTATGCTTTACCGGTATTATGATTTGATGAAGCATCAATATATGCTTACCATAGAGGAAAGCAAAAAAAAGAAAGCCGACTTGTCCGATCAATTGAAAAAATATGAATCCGAACTGGCAGAAATGGAGAGAAGAAAAGAGCAATTGATCGCCGGTATTGCAAGCCTGCAGGAGAGGATCAATGCCTATCAGGAAACGGAGGATTCCTTTAATAAACAATATTCCGGAGGCTGTTATCCTGTTCGGCTTGACAGGAATATTACGGGCTGTTATGAAAGCGGATATCTGGATATTGCGGTGGAGGAATGTGAGCAGAAGATAAAAAAAGAAATGGCGGATCTGCAGAAGAATAAAAAAATGCTCGGAGAGAAAAAACTGGAATATGAGCATCTGGTTGCGGATAAAAATGCTTTGATCGAGCAGCGCACAAAAAAAGAACAGGCTATGGAGAGACATCAGGAGATAAAAAAAGAACTGGAAGCCGAAATCGAGTATCGAAAGTCTGTCCTGAACTATCTTGGTATGGCGGAAGAATTTCTTTATCAGAGATCCATGCTCATGGATGGATTGGATAAGAAGATTGATGAGAAAAATGCAATATCAAGACAACTGGATCTTGAACTTCACAAGCTGCAGAAAGAAATACTGGCGTTAAAGAGCGGAAAAATTTTAGAAATTCCTCAAGAATTAAAAGAATTGCTGGAAAAGAAGGAAATTATTCCTGTCATTGGTATGGAGTGGCTGCGAAAAAATCAAAAAACAGAAAAAGACAATCTAGAAATTGTAAAAAATAATCCATTTTTGCCTTATTCCGTGATTTTAACGATGAGAGAATTTGAAAAAATAAAGACTATTGAGGATCATGAATTGACCTCAACCTCATTTCCGCTTCCGATTGTGATCAGAGAAGAATTAGAACGGGAAGATCTTCCTGATATGATGGAAAATGGACGTGTTTATTCTTTTTCCAGAATTCATTTTTATGTAAAATTCAATGAAAATTTATTGAATGAACAAAAATTAAAACAAATGCTGTCGGAAAAGGAAGCATTTCGGAAAAGAACGGAAGAAAAAAGGAGAGAATGCGAAGAACAGCTGGAGGAATACAGAAGGAAAAAGGATCGTATAGAACACCAAAAACTTACTTTGGAGATCTATAAGAGAATTCAGTCGGATATTAAGAACGACAGGAAGGAACTGGATGATATTTTCAGCCGTATTGATGAGAATCAAAGCAATCAGGAGATGACGCAAAAAAGCGTAAAAGAACTGGAAATAAAGATACGGCAGGAAGAAAACAATACCGCATATTTGCAGAATGAAAAGACAGACCTTTTATATGTCAGGGAAAAATATGAAACATATTGCGGTCAGTTGGAAGAATTATGCGGAGCAAAGAAGGAACAGGAAAAAAACAGAACTAATATTGAATTAAGAAAGAATATCATAAAGGATTGCGAGAATAAAAATTCAGAATTAGACCGGCAGATGAAAGATACAGAGGAGAAAACAGGAGATTGTGAGAACAAACTGGGGCAATATCGTTTCTATCTGGATGATACGCAACCGGTTTCAGGGAAGAAGCTGACAGAGGAAGAATTGATATCGGCAGAAATGGAATATAAGTCACTCTCGACAGCATTTCGGGATAATATTGTGCAGCAGGAGGAGAGGCTGAAAAAACAGGACTCCAGACTGCAGCAGGCAGTGAGAGATCTGGATAAATTAAGAAAACGCTATGCGGTGACAGAGGAAGATTATTCCGATATCGTTTATCATGAGCAGGAAGAGGAAGAAATCCGGGGAAAACTTAAGGAAGCTGATGAAAAATGCAGAATTAAGACAAGGGAGATATCAGAAAAAGATAAGGAGAGTGCAAGAGCGCAGGATCAGATTGATTATAAGATCGAAGAGATGAAAAGAATTACCGGCAAAGAAAGCTCCTTGCCGGAAGAAATGCTGAGAAAAAAAGATTTTGATGCTGAGATTGCAGCTCTGGTGCATAAACAAAAGGGGGCGGAGAAGGAAAAAACGTTATTGGTTATCAGAAGCGGTTATTTTGACACCACAAAAAGCAGTTTGACAGATTATGAAGAATTGGAATTACATTCGGATATCCACTTTGATCAGGATTTTTATGAGATGGACGAAGAAGAATTGCACGAATATCGGAATCAATTGATCAGTGAATATCGTCACATTCAAAATGACATGAAAGTACATAAGGATGATATGGAGCAGCGGTTAAACGAACTTATCAAGATGGAGGCATTTAAGGAAGATTATTTCCGAAAACCATTGGAAGCATTGCTTCGGTTGACCGGTCAGCCATCCGATGTGATCAGACAGATCCGGCTTACTGTGCAGGCATATGATGAATTGCTTGAAAAGATCAGCATTGATATTTCTGTAATTGAAAAAGAACATGACAGTATTACCGGGCAATTATTAGATTATGTGAAAGAAATTCACGAAAATCTGGGGAAAATTGATGCGAATTCTACGATCAGAGTGGTTGATGAAAAACAGGAAGAGCATATATTGAAGATGTTGAAAATAGATTTGCCGTTCTGGCAGGAGCATGAAGAAATCTATAAAAACCGTTTGTATGAATTTATTGATTTGCTGACAAAAGAGGGGATCGCGCTGCATAAGAAAAACGAATCAATAGAAGCTTTTCTGGGAGTTAAGGTCAATACAAGAAATCTTTACGATACGGTCGTCGGTACCGGTAATGTGCAGGTTAAGTTATATAAGATCGAGCAATTCAGACAATATCCGATTTCATGGTCTGAGGTCGCAAGAAATTCAGGCGGCGAGGGATTTTTATCCTCTTTCGTTGTTTTATCAAGCTTATTATATTATATGAGGCGTGATGAACATGATATTTTTGCCGATCATAAAGAGGGAAAAGTTCTTTTGATGGATAATCCTTTTGCAGCTACAAGTTCTGAGCATTTGTTAAAACCGCTTATGAGTCTTGCCTATAAAAATCAAACGCAGATCATTGCGCTGAGCGGTTTGGGAGGCGATTCAATTTACGGTCGGTTTGATAATATCTATGTTTTAAATATTGTATCCGGCGGATTAAACCGGAATATTCAATACTTAAAAAGCGAACATCTGAGAGGAAATGAGCCGGATACGATTTTAAGCAGTCATCTTGAGGTGACGGAACCGGAACAGCTAAGCCTGTTTTAGAAATGAGGATCATAATATGACGGAAGAAAAGTATCAATATTTAAAAAAATATTTAAAACGTCTTGGCATGGTGGCAATCGCTTATTCCGCAGGCGTGGATTCCTCGTTTTTGCTTCATACGGCAGTGCAGGTGTCAGGCAGGGAAAATGTACTTGCAATCACCGCAGAATCTCCTTTATTTCCAAAGCGGGAGTTGGCGGAGGCGAAAAAATTCTGCACGGATGCAGGAATAAAACAGGTATTTTTTGATACTGATGAATTAAAAAAAGAAGAGTTCTGTAACAATCCGCCCGAACGCTGTTATATCTGTAAAAAGGCAATGTTTGAAAAAATGAAGGAGATTGCGGCTGTGCACGGAATCAAAAATGTTGCGGAGGGGTCAAATCAGGATGACCTCGGGGATTACAGACCGGGACTTCGCGCGATCCGGGAATTGCAGATTGTAAGTCCCTTAAGGGAAGCCGGGCTTACCAAGGCAGAGATCCGGGAATTGTCGAGAGCGGCAGGCCTTGATACATGGAACAAACCGTCCTATGCATGTTTGGCTTCAAGATTTGCATATGGAGAGCGAATCACAAAAGAACGGCTTAAGATGGCAGAACAGGCAGAGGAATATCTGAGAAGTCAGGGATTTGAGAAAATGCGGGTGAGGATTCACGGAACCGGTAAAAATACGCTGGCAAGAATCGAGCTGCAGCCGGAGGATTTTCCTCGGATGAATGAGGAAATATTTCGCAAAGGTGTGACGGAGAGATTGAAGGATATCGGTTTTACCTATGTAACGGTGGATTTATATGGATATCGCACAGGAAGTATGAATGAAAGTCTGACGGAAACATACATTTAGAAGGTAAAGAAGGAACCGATATGTCGCCGAAGCTTTCGTTTGGGAGGCAACATATATTATATAAGTGGAGGTAATGATGATGAATCTAAAAGAAAAATTTGAGGTATTTGAAGAGTTCAGTAAAATGGCTTTGTTGACAGCAGGAACGGAAGATGATTATAATACAATGACCATCGGCTGGGGAAATCTCGGCACCATGTGGAATAAACCCGCATGTACCGTCTACGTCAGAATATCCAGATATACAATGGAATTTATGGAGAAAAATGATTATTTTACCGTCAGCTTTTTTGAGGGAAATAAAGAGGATCTGGCGTATTTAGGTTCTCATTCCGGAAGAGAGGGAGATAAAGTTGCCAGGACATCGCTGACACCGATGGAAGTACCTCATGGAATGAGCTTTCGGGAGGCAAAGAAAACACTTGTCTGCAGAAAGATGTATAAGCAGTTAATGGATGCGGAAGCTTTTGAACCGGAGGTAAAAAAAGCATTTTATTCTGGAGCAAATGAAAAGGATCTTCATTATATGTTTATCGGAGAAGTAGTTGATATCATTCAATCATAACCGGTTCAGATGACAGACTGACGTTATTAGAGGAGCCAGATACCGTTCGAGGCTGCAAAGCAGGCGAGATTACGGGATCGGCATCCGACCGGACTTATTCAGATAATTAAGCAGATTGCCAAAATCTCTGATTTTGTGCAAGTCGCTTATGCAGTAGC
>CADBTR010000095.1 GCA_902797675.1 uncultured Lachnospiraceae bacterium | reverse complement strand
CCACAGACGGCAGACATTGCCGCCTGTAGTCAGAGAAGATTCCGGATTTATGAGGCAGAATGTGACGGAAACGTCCGAAGTGAAGGAGAATCCGGATCTTATGAGGCAGAATGTGACGGAAACGTCCGAAGTGAAGGAGAATCCGGATCTTATGAGGCAGAATGCAGCGCAAACGCCGCAGGACGGGAAGATGGCGCAGGAGACGGAAAAACCCCGGGAGCCGGCACCGTCCCAGATGGACTTATTTGAGGATAAACTGCTGTCGAAAAAAGCAAGACTTCACCATAAACTTGTGGGACAGGTGTTCGATACATTTCTGATCGTAGAATATGGTGATAAAATGTTTATCATCGACCAGCATGCAGCCCATGAAAAAGTCTTATTTGAGCGTACCATGGAGCGGTATCGCAAGAGGGAGATGATCTCACAGGAGTTAAACCCTCCTATGATTCTCCATTTATCTATGAGAGAGGGAGAAATGGTGAAACGATATCGGGAAGAATTCTTGGAGCTGGGTTATGATATCGAGGAATTCGGGGGAGACGATTATGCGGTGCATACGGTTCCCTATGATCTCTATCATCTTGCAAAAGAGGACGTTTTGATGGAAATGATCGACAGTCTTGATGAGGAGGGCGGAATCCGGGGAAAATCAGAGCGGATCCTTGACAGGATCGCCACAATGTCCTGCAAGGCTGCGGTAAAGGGAAATAACCGCCTGTCACCACAGGAGGCGGATGCTTTAATCGAGGAACTTCTGACCCTGGAAAATCCTTATAATTGTCCTCATGGTCGTCCGACCATCATCTCCGTGACAAAGTATGAGCTGGAAAAAAAATTTAAGAGAATCGTGTAAGGGGAAAACTATGAAAGATAAACTTCCGCTGATCATTTTGACAGGTCCCACGGCAGTGGGAAAGACAGAACTTTCAGTCCGGCTTGCAAAGGAGATAAACGGTGAGATCATCAGCGCGGATTCCATTCAGGTATATCGTCATATGGATATCGGATCCGCAAAAGTAACAAAAGAAGAAATGCAGGGCGTCCGGCATTATCTGATCGACGAGCTGGATCCGGACGAGGAATTTAATATTTATATATTCAAGGAAAAGGCAAAAAAATATATCAAAGAGATCGCAAACCGGGGAAAGGTTCCCATTATAGCAGGCGGAACGGGATTTTATATTCAGGGTCTTTTGTATGACATTGATTTTACGGAGGAGGAGAATGATTATTCTTACCGCAGCAGTCTGGAGCAGATCGCAAAAGAACGGGGGGCGGAATATCTTCATAAACAGTTGGAAAAAGTGGACCGGCAGTCGGCGGAAAGTATTCATGCAAACAATGTAAAGCGGGTGATCCGAGCATTGGAATATTATCATCTTACCGGACAACCCATGTCGGAACACAACAGACAGCAGCATGAGAAGGAATCGCCGTACCGCTTTTTGTATTTTGTGCTTAATATGGAGCGGGAACTGTTATACCGCAGGATCAATATGCGGGTCGATCTCATGATGGAACAGGGGTTGGAGGAAGAAGTAAAGGAATTGCTCTGGATGGGTTATAACCGGAGCCTTGTTTCCATGCAGGGGATCGGATATAAAGAGATGTTTGCGTATCTGGCGGGAGAATGTACCAGAGAGGAAGCAGTCGAAAAAATCAAACAGGATACCAGACATTTTGCAAAGCGCCAGCTGACATGGTTTCGCAGGGAGCGGGACGTGCGCTGGCTTACTTATGAAGATTACGGAATGAATAAAGATCTGATACTGGAACATATGATCAGACAATATAAGGAGTAATTATGAATACCGGAGATGCATTATATGAATCATATAAGAAATTGGGAATTTCAGGTGAAGTCCTGGATTTTTCAAAGACGATATTAAAAGAACTTGAGAGCAGGTTTGCGGAAATTGACGAAATTGCGGAATATAATCAGATGAAAGTTTTGCAGGCAATGCAGAAAAATAAAGTCAGTGAAATGCACCTGGAGGGATCTACCGGCTACGGTTATACAGATCCCGGAAGAGATACATTAGAGGCTGTTTACGCAGATGTATTCCATACGGAGGATGCCCTTGTGCGCGCCCAGATCGCCTGCGGAACCCATGCACTCACCGTTGCTTTGTTTGGAAATTTAAGACCGGGGGATGAATTGTTATCGATTTCAGGAAAGCCCTACGATACCCTGGAGGGGGTCATCGGAATCCGGCCGGAGAGAGGATCTCTCGCAGAATACGGGATCACATATCGTCAGGTAGATCTTAAGGAAGACGGCTCCTTTGACTTTGAGGGGATTCGCAAGGCTGTCACGCCGAAGACAAAGGTAGTTGCGATTCAGCGTTCCAAGGGATATCTTCCGAGACCGAGCCTCAGTGTTGCGTCTATCGGAGAGGCGATCCGTTTCGTCAAGAGTATCCGGAAAGATCTGATCGTAATGGTTGATAATTGCTACGGAGAATTTGTGGATATTACGGAGCCGTCGGATTTTGGCGCAGATATGGTAGTGGGTTCTCTGATCAAAAACCCGGGTGGCGGACTGGCGCCTCTCGGAGGGTATATTGCCGGAACAAAAGAGTGTGTCGGGAATGCATCGTATCGGTTGATGACTCCGGGACTTGGTAAAGAAGTGGGGGCATCCCTGGGCGTAAATCGCAGCTTTTATCAGGGATTGTTTCTTGCGCCGACCGTAACCGCTTCGGCATTGAAAGGGGCACTTTTTGCGGCGGCGATTTATGAGAAACTGGGATATCGCGTTGTACCGGACAGCAAAGAGGAACGAAATGATATTATTCAGGCAGTGGAATTCGGATTTCCGGAGGGCGTGATCGCATTTTGCAAAGGCATACAGGCAGCAGCTCCCGTAGACAGCTATGTAGTTCCGGAGCCGTGGGCAATGCCGGGATATGATTCGGATGTGATCATGGCGGCAGGCGCCTTTATTTCAGGCGCGTCCATTGAATTAAGCGCCGACGGACCGATCAAACCGCCGTATGCAGTGTATTTTCAGGGGGGATTGACCTGGTATCATGCAAAGCTGGGTATTTTGAAATCATTGCAGATGTTGTTGGACGGAGGTTATACAAAATTTAAATAAAATCAATAAAATTACAACATATTACATATATACAAGTTCTTCCAAATATGGTATGATTAATCACAATGACCTGTTTTGCAAAGGATATCGGATTCGGAGCAAAACCTGTCGGGAGAGACGGGAAAGGTTAGAAAATATGGAGCATGGAAAAACGATCAAGGATATGCCGAGAGAGACAAGACCTTATGAGCGTTGTTTTGCCAATGGTCCGAAATCTTTATCGGACGAGGAATTATTGGCAGTGATCATCCGCACCGGGGGACACGGGAAAAATTCCGTGGAACTTGCAAGGGAGATCTTAACGTACATGGGCAAGGAGGGAATTGGCGGATTGTCAACCCTCACAGGGCAGGAATTGACGCAGATTAGAGGAATCGGAATGGTGAAAGCCGTTCAGCTTCTTTGCGTCGGAGAACTTGCCGCGCGGATCGCGAAACACCGGCGAAGGGAAACATTGTCTTTTCAGACGCCTGCTTCCGTGGCGGAATATTATATGGAGGAAATGCGCCATAAGCAAAAAGAAGAAGTATTATTGCTTCTTTTAGATGCCAAGTCAAAATTGATCAGAGAGATTACGGTTTCCATAGGAACGGTGGATTATGCCGTAGCGTCACCCAGAGAAGTATTTATCGAGGCGCTGCGCTATCAGGCGGTAGGAATTATCATGCTGCATAATCATCCCAGCGGAGATCCCACGCCAAGCAGGATGGATCTGGTATCTACAAGGCAGATTCGTGAGGCGGGAGAATTAATCGGCATTTCTCTGATTGATCATATTATAATCGGAGATAATAATTATACAAGTTTCAGTGAAAAGAAATTGTTATGATGAAAGAAAAAGGAAAGAGAAAAGGAGTAAATCATGGGACAGCACGTATATGGAGTAGATTTGGGTACAAACAATATTAAAATGTACAGCAGTGCCAGCGATAATATTTTGAATGAAAAAAATGTGATCGCGATCAAGAATAAGAATGAGGTTTTCAGTTACGGAAATGAGGCATTTGAGATGTACGAGAAGGCACCGGATAATATTGCGGTGTCATTTCCTGTGAAATTCGGAGTGATCGCGGATATTAAAAATATGGAAACGCTCTTTAATTGTTTTTATCGAAAATTAAACGGCGGTAAAAATATAACAGGTGCGGAATATTGTGTTGCGGTGCCTACTGATGTGACAGAAGTGGAGAAACGTGCATTCTATGATGTGATCCTTGATGCAAAATTAAAAGCAAAGAACATTACGGTAGTGGAAAAACCGATTGCGGATGCCGTGGGAATGGGAATCGACGTGAAAAGTCCGAATGGACATATGATCGTGGATATCGGTTCCGATACCACAGAGATTTCCGTCATTTCACTGGGCGGTATCGTATTGAGCAAATTGATCAAGACCGGAGGAACAAAGTTCGACGAGGCGATCTGCAGTATCGTGAGAAAAAAATACAACCTGATCATCGGAAGCCGCTCTGCGGAACAAGTGAAAATGCAGCTGGCAGATGCCCTGGAGCCGGATGAGAGCGTGATCGCAACGACTTATGGAAGAAATATCCTTACAGGGCTTCCGAATGCCCGCGAGATCTCCGCAACGTTGATCCATGAGGCGATCAGCGAATTATTGCACTCGATTATTGAGAATATCAAACTTATTCTGGAGAGAACTCCACCGGAACTGACGGCGGATATCTATGCGAAAGGAATCTTTCTGACAGGCGGTTCGGCAGGAATTTTAAATCTTGATAAGCTGATCACCGAGGAGACCGGATTGAAGGTGAATATGGCGGAAAATCCGTCAGAGACGGTTATTCGGGGAATTGCCGCTATTGTTACCACTCCGGAACTGGAGGGACTGACCTATGTTCCGAGAGAAAAGCAGTATAGTTAAGAATCTTGCTAAGAAAACAACATGATTATTACAGATCATAAAGTATCGTTATCAGAGGAGCTGACAGAAGAACGTGAGAAATCGTGCGAAATTTTCTATTCCAACTAAATATATCCTGGGTTTCCTTGCAATATTGTGCGGAGTTCTTGTCGTGCTCTCTTTTATCAGTGAGTCTTTTACATCAACGGTGAAAAATACTGCCGCAAAGGTTGTCATTCCCGTTCAAAGAGGGATGAATCACGTAGGACTCTGGCTTTCCGATAAAGCTGAGCTTGTGAAGGATTACAAGCAGCTGCGCAAGGAAAATGAAGAATTAAAAGAGAAGATCGATACGATGCAGGCAGAAAACAGTATTTTGATCCAGCAGCAAAGCGAATTGGAAAAACTCCGGGAACTTTATCAGCTGGATGATATTTATTCCGATTATCCGAAAGTGGCCGCCCGCGTCATCAGCGCCCAGCCGGATAACTGGTTTTCCGCGTTTACCATTGACAAGGGCTCGGAGGACGGAATCCTTATGGATATGAATGTGATCGCAGGCGCCGGACTGGTAGGACGGGTGACATATGTGGGGAAACACTATTCCACCGTGACGACGATCATCAATGATGACAGCAATGTCAGCGCCAAATCCGCATCATCTTCGGATAACTGTATTGTCAACGGAGATCTGGAGTTGATGGATCAGGGATATATCAAGGTTTCCAATATCAGCAAGGATGCAACCATGCAGGAAGGCGATATGCTGCTGACTTCTTATATCAGTGATAAATATGTGCCGGGTATTCTCATCGGTTATATCAGCAATATCACCGATGATGGAAACAAATTGACGAAATCCGCCAATCTTTTGCCGGTGGTGGATTTTTCACAGCTTGAAGAAGTTCTGGTTATCACACAGTTGAAAGAAAGCATTGAAGAGGAGACGACAGCCCCATAGGAGCAAAAGAGATGTTAAGAAATATTTTGAGAATCATCATTCTATTTACGGCATTTATTATACAGACCACTTTTCATGAGACACTGGCGATCGGACAGATCGCGCCAAATCTGCTCTTGATCCTGGTCTGCTGTATGGGATTTATCAGCGGCAGGCGGGTTGGAATATACACCGGCTTTTTTTGCGGTCTTTTGCTGGATATTTTCTTTGGATATGAGAATATTATGGGGCTCAGCGCATTTTGCTTTATGTATCTCGGTTATATTAACGGTTCTTATCATGAGATTTTCTTTACGGATGATATCTGTATTCCGTTGATCCTTACAACACTCAGCGATCTGGCCTACAATTTCCTGTTTTATTGCGCAACGTTTTTGCTCAGAGGAAAGTTGGATTTTATACTTTATTTTAAGAAAATTATTTTTCCGGAGATGATATATACTGCTGTCATAACGGTTCTTTTATTCCGGGGACTGCAGGTGATCCATGAAAAACTGGAAAAATACGAAAGGAGAGGGGGAGAAAGCCGTGTTAAAGGAATTTCTAGAGATTATACTTAATGTATTGAAATCACGGATCTTCTACCTGTGCCTGCTTTTTTCCTTTCTGTTTGCAGTGCTGATCGCAAGAGTGTTTGATCTGCAGATCGCTACCGATGCGGATTCCTATGTATTGGAGATGGGTAAAAAAACGGAGAAGATCCGTTATTCGACGGCTACCAGAGGAAATATCTTTGATGCCGACGGAAATCTCCTCGCTTATAATCAGACAACCTATTCCGTGAAGATTGAAGATATGGTGGCGAGTTCCATCTCCAAAAACAGTCAGTTAAATGAGATCATTTACAAGACGATTGTGCTGATCGAAAAGAACGGAGACAGTCTGATTGCGGACTTTCCCGTTGTGTATGAAAACGGGATCTATCGTTATTCGGAGTCGCTTTCGGAAAATACCAAAGCCAGATTTTTAAAAAATATCTATGGAACGGAGACTCTGGATACCGAGAAGAAGAAATTGTCTCAAACCACGGCGCAGGAAGCTGTTGCGTTTCTAAAGAGCGAGGATAAATACGGAATTGATGATACTTATGAAGAGGGGATGGCGTATAAGATCGCTATGATCCGCTATGACCTGTCTTTGAATATGTATCAGAAATATATTGCCACTACCATTGCGAAAAATGTCAGCGAGGAGACGGTGGCGGCGATTTATGAGAGCCAGAACGAGATAAAGGGTGTTACCATAGGAGAAGATACCCAGAGAATATATAATGACAGCCTGTATTTTTCACAGATCATCGGTTATACGGGAAAGATATCCGAGGAACAGATGAATGATCTGAACAGTCAGCTGAGTGAAGGGGATATTCCCTATGAACTCAATGATATTGTGGGCAAGGATGGAATAGAGGAGAGCATGGAGCTGCAGCTGTCGGGAACGAAAGGGTATGAAAAGGTTTTAGTCAATACCATGGGTCAGGTACAGTCGGTAGTGGATGAGAAGAAATCGGTTGCCGGAAATGATGTCTATCTTACTATTCATTCCAATCTTCAAAAGGGAATTTATCATCTGATCGAGGAAAAATTGGCAGGAATTTTAGCAGCCAATATTGTGAACGGATATGTGGATGAAAATAACAATCCGGATTGGAAAATCTCAATTTATGATGTATATTTTCAGGTCATCAATAATAATATGGTGGATTGTGAAAAATTCAACCGGGACGGCGCAAGCCAGAATGAACAGGCAGTTTATCAGCAGATGGTAGATCATAAGGCAGCAGTGATTCAGACCATAGAGGATAAATTAAGAAATAGTTCCGGAGGACCGTTGAGTTCAGAAACCAGGGAAATGAATGAATATTATACTTATATTTTCAACTTGCTGTCCGATTCGTCTTACGGTGTGAATCTGATTCCGAAGAGCGGAATCGATACAGAGGATGAAGTGTATAAAAACTGGATGCGGGACGGGGTAAGCCTGCGGGATATGCTTTTATACTGTATAGAAAAGGACTGGGTGGACACCGGGGTACTGGAATTGACGGAAACATATGTGGATCGGGATACGATTTATAATGCCATGATTGAATACATCAAAAGTTATCTTTCTGATGATAAGGACTTTATGAAACTGATCTATAAATATCTGATCTATAACGGAAATATTTATGGAAGTCAGATTTGTAAGCTTTTGTATGATCAAAATGTGATTCCGTACGATGAGAATACCTATGCAAGATTGACTGCAGGTTCCTATTCAGCCTATGATTTTATGATGAATCAGATCCGGGCGCTGGTGATAACACCGGCAATGCTGGCCTTGAAACCTTGCTCCGCTTCGGTTACGATCACCCAGCCGGGCACCGGTAAGGTATTGGCGATGGTATCATACCCGAGTTATGACAACAATGTATTTTCCGGCTCCATCAATTCTGACTACTGGAATCAGCTGAATGAGGATAAATCAGCGCCGTTATATGCAAGAGCGACAAAGATGAGAACGGCGCCGGGATCCACATTTAAGATTGTTTCGTCAACAGCAGGTCTGGAAGAGGGAGTGATCGGCACCGGTTCTTATATTAATTGCGGTGGAATTTTTAAAAAGATCACGCCGTCGCCGAAATGCTGGATTTATCCGGGCGCACATGGAAATCTGAATGTAGTCGGAGCAATCAAAAATTCCTGCAATGTCTTTTTTTATGAAGTTGCATATGAACTTGGCAGTATGAGTAATGGAACATACTCCGATGAGGAAGCGTTGGAACGATTGAAAAAATACGCTGCGATGTATGGATTTACGGAGCCATCCGGTGTTGAGGTGGACGAATCGGATCCCCACTTTTCTACCGATGCGGGAATTGCATCGGCTATCGGTCAGGGTTCCAATAACTACACAGGCGTGCAGCTCGCCCGCTATGTCAACACAGTGGCAAGCGGCGGCATAAACTATGAATTAACTCTGATTGATAAGATTTTGGATATAAGCGGAACAGAGCAGGCAAAGCCGCAAAAGAAAGCGGAAAAACTTTCAATAGCAGATTCCACATTAAATGCGGTTCAGCAGGGAATGAGCGCGGCGTCTGTTTCCTATAAGTTAGATAGTTATCTGGGACTCGGTGCTGCGGCAAAAACAGGAACAGCGCAGGAGAATGAGCGATATCCGGATCATGCCCTGATCATCACATATGCTCCGTTAAAAAGTCCGGAAGTTTCCATGAGTATCAATATACAATACGGATATACATCATCCAGAGCAATCGAACTTGCAGAGACCGTATATGATTTTTATTTTGGAAGAACGACCCTGGAGCAGATTCTTGCAGGAAATTCAAACGGACCGGCGCCTGCAACTCCGGCAGCAACACAATAATATGGCAGAACAGAAGAAAATTATCAGAGGTGGAAAACATGAATAAGAATGCTATTATGATAAAGGGGAATAAATACGGCATTGTAGTCGTTATGGATGAACGGGAAGAATTTCATGAGATCAAAAATCAGCTGGCGACAAAATTAAAAGAGTCGGAAAAATTTTTTGGAAACGGAACCATGGCGGTTTCCTTTGAGGGAAGGAATTTAAACGATCAGGAACGAAGAGAGCTTCTGGAAGTGATCGAGGAATCTTCCAATCTGAATATTGCCTGCGTAATTGATGAAAATCCGGAATTAACGCAATTTTTCAAAAAATCGGTTGAAAAAAATGAAAAGATGGTTGATAATAGAGAAGATGGCGGGGCAGATCCGGTGGAGGAAACTTCGGCTGACAACCGTTCCGCTATGTATACAGCAACCGGAATCCATGAAGATGATTATGTTGAAGCGGGAAATACCGGAAAATTTTTCAGGGGAACCCTTCGTTCCGGTCAGTTGTTAGAGAGCGATACTTCCGTTGTGATTATTGGAGATGTCAATCCGGGAGCTACGGTTTCGGCAGGCGGAAATGTGATCATTCTCGGCTCCTTAAAAGGAACAGTATCCGCAGGGCTCGGAGGAGACAGAAATGCATTTATCGTGGCACTGGATATGGCACCGGTACAGGTCAGAATCGGAAATACCATTGCCCGCTGCTCTGACAAACAGAAGAAAACAAAGGCGCAGACAAAGATTGCATATCTTGATGATGAGGGAAATATTTTTATTGATCCTCTCAGCAGAGATCTGTTAAATGTTTTGAAGTTTTAGCTTATAATTGTGTATCAATTGATATCACATTTTATAATTACAAAGATGAGAAAGGATTAAGAAAATCAAAATGAGTGAAGTAATTGTAATTACCTCAGGAAAAGGTGGCGTCGGCAAGACAACCACTTCGGCAAACGTAGGTACCGGACTTGCAAAGTTAAACAAGAAAGTAGTATTGATCGATACCGATATTGGTCTCAGAAACCTTGATGTGGTAATGGGACTTGAGAATCGTATTGTATATAATCTGGTAGATGTGGTAGAGGGCAATTGCCGTCCGAAACAGGCGATGATCAAAGATAAGAGATATGACACGCTTTATCTGCTTCCGTCTGCCCAGACGAGAGATAAAACAAGCGTTACGCCGGAGCAGATGAAAAAACTGACGGATGAATTGAGAGATGAATTTGATTATATTATTCTGGATTGTCCGGCGGGAATTGAACAGGGCTTTAAAAACGCCATCGCCGGTGCAGATCGGGCGTTGGTCGTAACCACGCCGGAAGTATCTGCTATTCGTGATGCAGACCGTATTATCGGCATTTTAGAGGCAAATGAGATGAAACGTACCGATCTGATCGTAAACAGGATCCGTATGGATATGGTAAAGAAAGGCGAGATGATGTCCATTGACGATGTTCTTGATATCCTTGCGATCAATCTGATCGGCGCGGTTCCTGATGATGAGAATATTGTAATTTCCACTAATCAGGGTGAGCCGTTGGTGGGAAATAACACATTGGCGGGGCAGGCGTATATGAACATCTGCAGAAGAATTGTGGGAGAAGAGGTGCCGCTTCTTGATCTGAGTGCGGGAAACGGATTTTTCTCCAAGATTGCCAATATTTTTAAGAAGAATCAGTAGGTACAACGCAAAAGATAAGGAGGAAACGCATGAATATTTTGGATTTATTTAGAAAAAAACCTTCGGGAAATGTTGCGAAAGACAGATTGAAGCTTTTGCTTGTATCAGACCGGGCAAATTGCTCGCCGGATGTAATGGAACAGATCAAGAATGAGATCATCAACGTGATTCGGAAGTATATGGAAATTGATACGGAAGGGTTGGATATTCAGATCACAACAACAGATTCTGATGGAAACAATGGAAAAGTTCCTGCTCTTATGGCAAATATTCCGATCAAAGAAATGAAACATAAGAGCGAGCAGTAGAAGATGAGGAGTCGATCGGATGATAAATAATTCAAACAGAATTATCGTAAAGTTAAAATCCTATCAGTTTCAGCATGTGAATGTCAGGCTGATCATTTTACTGGTCGCCATTACAATACTTGGAATCAATGTGATTGCAAGCGCTACAGACAAGACATCTTATGAAAAGAAACAACTGTTTGGTTTTATTTTGGGCTTTACCGTAATGTGTATTGTTGCATTGATTGATTACCATTATGTTTTAAAATATGCATGGCTGATCTATTTCTTAAATCTGGCTATGCTGGGGGCAGTTATGGTAGTCGGTGATAAACATATGGGAGCTCAGCGCTGGATCGATCTGAAATTCATACAGATCCAGCCCTCCGAATTGGCAAAAGTATTTCTGATCCTGTTCTTTGCATGGTTTTTTAATAAATTTAAAGACCGGTTGAATACCGCAAGGATTTTGCTGTTTACGGTAGCTTTGTTCGGCGCTCCGGTTTTGCTGATTTATAAGCAGCCGGATTTGTCAACCAGTATCGCAATATGCATGGTTTTTGCAATTATGATCTATGCAGCGGGATTAAGCTATAAGGTGATCCTCGGTGTCGTGCTGGTCATGATACCGGTGGCGGCAGTGTTGATTTACCTGATCATGCAGCCGGATCAGAAAGTTCTGGAATCTTACCAGTATGATCGTCTGGTTGGGTTCTACGATAAAGATAATGAAAAAGCGCAGGCAATCAGCTGGCAGCAGGATAATGCGGTCCTTGCCATCGGTTCCGGACGCCTTTGGGGAAAGGGGCTGAACAATGACAGCACCGACAGTGTAAAGAACGGGGATTATATTCCGGAGCCGCAGACAGACTTTATCTTTGCGATTGTCGGGGAAGAATTGGGATTTGCAGGGACGGCAGGCGTGATTTTATTGCTTGCATGCATCTGCTTTGAATGTGTCTATGTGGGGGCGCATGCCGCAGATCTTGCCGGCAGGCTTATCTGCATCGGAATGGCGGCTGTAATTGCGATACAGACGTTTATCAATATAGCTGTTGTGACAAAGATGATGCCGAATACCGGTTTGACGCTGCCATTTGTCAGCTATGGTCTGAGTTCTCTGCTAAGTTTATATTTTGGCATGGGTTTTGTTTTGAATGTGGGGATGCAGCGCAGGAAAATGTTGTAGCTACGGGATCGGCATCCGACCGGACTTGTTCAAATAATAAGCTATTGTTATTAGAGGAGGTTTTACATTATGAATATCGGGTTGATCGCACATGATTCAAAGAAAAAACTGATACAGAATTTTTGCATTGCATATCGGGGAATCTTAAGTCATCATCAGTTGTTTGCCACCGGTACGACAGGAAGTTTGATCGAACAGGTGACAAATCTGAATGTGCACAAATTTCTGGCGGGTCATTTGGGAGGAGAGCATCAATTCGGCGCGCAGATCGAAGCAAATCAGATGGATCTTGTGATTTTTCTGAGGGATCCGCTGACGCAAAAGCCGCATGAACCGGATATTTACAATATTTTTAAATTGTGTGATGTCAACAACATTCCGCTGGCTACCAATCTTGCAACGGCAGAACTGCTGATCCATGCGTTGGACAGAGGTGATCTGGAATGGAGAGAGATGTATCATAATTAAAAATCGAGCAGGAGCCCGGTAAGGCTCCTGCTTTCTTTGTAGCAACAGGGCATCAGTGCAAGCCCCACTCTTGTTAGTCATTCAAAGCAGTATTTACGCGACCGTACAGACTGACAAGATATAATCCGCAAAGACCGATGACTGCGTAGATAATACGGGAGAAAAGGGTCATATCCCCGAAAATCATGTTCACCAGATCAAGTTTGAAAAAGCCCACCAGTCCCCAGTTGATGGCGCCGATGATGGCGATGGTGAGTATGGTGTAATCTAAACCTCTTGTATTCATGACCGTACCTTCCTTTCTATAGAATGCATTCTTATTATTGTCAAAAATGAAAAATATATTCAGAAAATAAAAAAATTTTTTTGGAATTATGGACACTCTACCGGATTTGGTGTATACTAGACCTCAGAAAGCTTGGAGGAATGAACAGTGGCTGAAGCTAGGAAAAATACAAGAAAAAGAAAGAAGAAAAAGAAAACAGTCGTAAGATTTCACCCGCCGAAATATTTAAATATCGGGTTTCTTATTTTTGCGGCTATTTTTTTATATGTGGCTGTATATGGCATTATGTATTTCTCCAGAGACCGTGTTTCCATTTATGAAGTGGTTTATGGGAAAAATGCCGATCAATCGAATAAAACATATAATGCGCTTTTGATCCGGACGGAAAATCAGGTATTGGCAGATGCATCGGGTTATCTGAATTATTATGTGCGGTCCGGCGCAAGAGCACGTGTGGGGACTACCATTTTTACCATCGATGAAAGCGGAAAGATACAGGACTATCTGGCAAGCAATGAAAGTGGGACCATATTGACAGAGGAGGATTATGAGTTACTGCGTCAGGATATTTCGGCTTTTACTGCCGACTATTCTGATTTGAAATTTTCGGAGACCTATAATTTTAAGATCGATCTTGCATCGGCGTTGATGGAGTGCACGAATATGAACGTCATCAATGAAAAACTGGCTGAACTGGATGCGGACGGCGGTTATACCTATTCTTCCAATCGTGCCGCTACGGCAGGCATCGTGGAATATTATTCCGACGGATTTGAGGGGAAATTGATCAGCGATATTACGGCAGCGGATTTTGATACAAAGAATTACAGCAGAAAAAATATCAGTTCCGGCGATCTCATCGCCGCAGGAGATCAGGCCTATAAGATTATCGGAAATGAAAGATGGTATGTACTTCTTTCCATGAGTGAGGAGGAATTGAGTGCATTCGGCAATGATTCCGAAATGACAGTAAAGTTTCTGGATGACGGAACGACGACAACCGGAAAATTTCAGATCGTCCGACAGGGTGATTGCAATATGGGTGTCGTTACGCTGGATCAATATATGGTGAAGTATGCGGATAAACGATATGCGCAGGTTCAGATTATAAAAGACCAGACGGAGGGATTGAAGATTCCGAAAACTTCCATTGTGAACAAAGAATTTTTTACAATCCCGAAAGAATTTGCTTCTGCCGGAGGCGACTCAAAAGAAATCGGATTTTTTAGACAGTACTATGATGAAGAAAAGAAAGAATTATCCATTGAATTTCTGACTCCGGAAATATATTATTTCGATGAGTCGTCTTATTATGTGGATAACGAAGAATTTGAAAAGGGTGATGTACTGCTCAAACAGGATTCCACAGAGAATTATACGATAGGGCAGACGAAGCCGTTAGAAGGCGTTTACAATGTCAACAATGGATATTGTATATTCCGGCGTATCGAAAGAGTTGCAGGGAGCGGTGCATATCAGCTGGTAAAGGCGAATACGTCCTATGGATTAAAAGTATATGATCACATCGTCATCGATGGAAGCATGGTACATGAGAATGATGTTGTGTTCAGATAAGATCTGATAAAGTCAGAGAAGAAAGAAGGGAACAAAAATGGTAACAGAGAATTACGATCATGTGAAGGCTCAGGTAGAGGAAGCATGTAAAAAAGCTGGAAGAAATCCGGATGATGTGGTATTGATCGCGGTCAGCAAGACAAAACCTGTTTCGGATATCGAAGAACTTTATGCCCACGGTGTGAGAGATTTCGGTGAAAACAAAGTGCAGGAACTGGTGGAAAAATATGAGGTACTGCCGAAAGATATCCGCTGGCACATGATCGGACATCTTCAAAGAAATAAGGTCAAATATATCATTGATAAGGTTGCGCTGATCCATTCGGTGGATTCCTTAAGACTTGCGGAAACCATCGAGGAAGAAGCGGTAAAAAAACAGGTGGAGGCCGATATCCTTGTGGAGGTCAATGTGGCGCAGGAAGAGAGCAAATTCGGGTTGCAGACCGGAGAAACACTGGGACTGGTGGAGGAAATCGCAAAATTGCCTCATGTCCACATACGTGGTTTGATGACAATCGCGCCTTTTGTCGAAAATGAGGAGGAAAATAGGATATATTTTCAAAAATTAAGACAATTAGCGGTTGACATTAGAGCGAAAAACATTGATAATGTAACTATGGATTTTTTGTCAATGGGTATGACAGGAGATTACAGAACAGCAATCGAGGAGGGTGCCGATTATGTAAGGGTTGGTACCGGAATATTCGGTGCCAGAGATTACAATAGGTGAAAGGAAGAGGAGAATGAGTAAATTTGCAGACAAGGTGATGTCCGTATTTCAGTTGTCAAAAGAAGAAGAAGATTACGAATACGAAGACAATTATGATGATTATGAGGAAGACGAGGAGGAGAGCTATCGTTCTGCCCGATCTGTCTTAAAGAAACAGGCAAAGCCGAAATATACAGAATATGATGACGAGGAGGAAGAGCAGCAGCCGGAAAAAAGGAACAAGACGGCAGTCAGAGCCTCGAGAAAAAACAATTCAAAGGTTGTTCCGATGAAAACTGGGAGGAGCGGAATGGAAGTTTGTGTTATTAAACCTACAAGTGTAGAGGAATCAAGAGAAGTGACAGATACACTGTTAAGCGGAAAAGCGGTGATTTTGAATCTGGAAGGTCTTCATGTGGAGATCGCGCAGAGAATCGTTGATTTTTCATCAGGTTCCTGCTATGCAGTCAATGGTAATTTTCAGAAAGTTTCTAATTACATATTTGTTCTGACACCGGAGAATGTGGATGTTTCGGGAGATTTTCAGGAACTTCTGACAAGCGGAGGATTTGACGTTTCTTCGTTTAATAAATGATGATCGTACATAGATTGCAAAATGATCGCTGATACTTTGAGAAATTGGAGCATCAGCGGTTTTTGTATAAAGAGACAGAGAGGTATTATTTATGGCAGACAGGTTAAACGTTCGGGAGGGCGGACAGCCGATTTATGATATTGTGATCGGGAAAGATTTTGAAAATCTTGGAGAAGAATTGAAAAAACTGGAACTTCAGGAACGCAGAGTATGCATCGTAACAGAAACCACAGTAGGACCTTTGTATGAAAAGGCGGTATCTGCTGTCTTTGAAAAAATGGCGAAAGAAGTGCATGTATTTACATTTCCGGCAGGTGAGGGAAGTAAAAATCTGGATACGGTCAAAAATCTTTATCTGTTTTTAATTGAACATCACTTTGACCGAAAAGATTTATTGATCGCATTAGGCGGCGGAGTAACGGGGGATCTCACCGGATATACGGCGGCAACATATCTGCGGGGAATTGATTTTGTACAGATTCCCACAAGCCTTTTGGCACAGGTGGACAGCAGTGTCGGCGGAAAAACCGGCGTGGACTTTGACGGATATAAAAATATGGTCGGCGCATTTTATCAGCCGAAATTGGTCTATATCGCCACAGATACCTTAAAGACCCTGACGGAGAAGGAATTTTTATCCGGCATGGGAGAAGTCATTAAGTATGGAATTATTAAAGATGAAGAATTCTTCTGTTATCTGGAGAATCATGCAGAGGATATCATGAAAAAGGATCCGGAATCGTTGGCGTATATTATTAAAGTCAGCTGTGATACCAAGCGGAAAGTGGTGGAAGCTGATTTTAAGGAGCAGGGAGAGAGAGCGCTGTTGAATTTCGGACATACGCTGGGACATGCCATTGAAAAATATGTTTATGAAGACCGATTGCATGGTGAGTGCGTTGCAATGGGGATGGCAGGGGCTGCTTATATATCCTTTAAAAAGCACTATATTTCGAGAGAGGAAATGAACCGTATGATCGATTTGATCCTGCGTTATCAATTACCGGTTAAAGAAAACAGAATTGATATGGACAAGGTCATTCAGACAACGTACAGTGATAAAAAAATGGAGGCGGGAAAGATTAAATTTATTGTCGTAAAAAAGATCGGTCATGCGGAGATTGATAAATCCGTTGACTGGATGGAGATGAAACAGGCGCTCTGGTGTATCATGGAAGGAAAATATAATGAGCGATAAGGGGCATTTTCGCGTGCCGGCAGGGAGCATGCTTGTCATTTTCTGTCTGGTTGCTTTTGACCAATGGACGAAATATCTTGCCGTAACCCGTTTAAAAGGACAGGAAGACTTTATGGTGATCAAAGGGATTTTAAGTTTCACCTATCTTCAGAATAAGGGGGCGGCATGGGGCATGTTGTCCGGACAGATTTTATTTTTCATTATCATCACGCTGCTCCTTTCGGCAGGAATCTTATATTTATATAAAAATACCTATCGTTTAAAGGAAAATCGATACAGAAATATCATACTTCGCGCGGATCTGCTGGTCTTGTTATCCGGCGCCATAGGAAATTTCATTGACCGGGTGATGGAAGGCTATGTGGTGGATTTTATACAGACGGAATTTATGGAATTTCCGGTATTTAATGTGGCAGATTGTTATGTAACGATATCCATCGGGGTGTTTGCCATTCTGTCGTTATTTTTTATCAATGAGGAGGAGATGGACGTATTGTTTCGTCCGATGAAAAAAACGGAGAAATGAGTTCAAATATTTTTTGGGTCGAGGAAGAAAACCGGGATCAGCGGATTGATAAATATTTAGCGGAACATATGGAGAATTTCAGCCGTTCCCGGATTCAAAAGCTTCTGGAAGAAGGAAGCGTGCGGGTAAATGGAGTTACGGTAAAACAAAGTTTCCGTCTGGAAGAAGGACAGGAAATCGATATTTCCGTTCCGGAGGCAGTGCCGATCGATATTCCTGCGGAAAATATTCCGTTAGATATTGTATATGAAGATGAGGATCTGTTGATCGTCAACAAACCGAAGGGAATGGTGGTGCATCCGGCACCGGGGCATTATACCGGAACGCTGGTGAATGCATTGATGTATCATTGCAAGGATCACTTATCCGGTATTAACGGGGAATTACGGCCGGGAATCGTACACCGGATCGATATGAATACGACCGGTTTACTGATCGTATGCAAAAATGATGTCGCTCATAATCTGATTGCGGAACAATTAAAAGAGCACAGTATTACAAGAACCTATCACGCCATCGTTTATCACAATATAGAGGAGGATGAAGGAACGGTGGACGCGCCGGTGGGGAGAGATCCAAAAGATCGGAAAAAAATGGCGATAAATTACCGGAATGGAAAGAATGCCGTCACCCATTATCGGGTATTGCAGCGATTTGGAAAATATACCTGTATTTCCTGCAATCTTGAAACGGGACGCACACATCAGATCCGTGTGCACATGACAAGCATCGGACATCCATTATTAGGCGACGATGTTTACGGTCCGGCAAATTGTCCTTATAAATTGCAGGGACAGACGCTGCACGCAAAGACCATCGGATTTATTCATCCGACGACGAAGCAATATATGGAATTTGATTCGCCATTGCCGGAATACTTTGAGAATTTACTAAAGAAATTGTAACTATTCATAAAAAAGTCCAGCTAATAAATGTCAATAGGTAAAATGAAAAAAGTTGAAAAAAATTGATTTATTTCTTTAGCTAAAAAAGGGCGTACT
>CADBTR010000094.1 GCA_902797675.1 uncultured Lachnospiraceae bacterium | reverse complement strand
TCCAGTCAATTTCTTGCACCCTGTAATTTTCATACGAGTAAACTCGACTAAAATTACAGAGCGCAGAAATTGGCTGTGAATAGTAACATAAATGGAGAACGGATTGCAAAGATTTTCTTGACAGATACCCTGATAATGTGTAAACTGATAATTAGAAATCTAATTAATAAAATGTGTCTGGTGATCGGGCGGGAGGTGGAGTCTGTTCCGCTCGATTGTTGACAGACAGGAAAGGAAATTTTATGAAAAAAATATGGTATCGGTTAGGGGTGGCGGCAGGATCGGTGCTTCTTCTTTGCAGTTGCGCAAAAAATCCGGATGAAAAGAAGGATGAAAAAAGCGAAGAAATCAAAGCAGTATCATTGGAATATACGAAAAATGCGAATCCGCTTACCGGTTTTGATTCAGACGGCAATCTGATCTACGGCGGCGATCCGGCGGCAATGGTGGACGGTGATACGGTATATTTATATACCGGACATGATGTGGCAACGGACGAGGCCTATAACATTCCGGAATGGCAATGTTATTCAAGTAAGGATCTGAAAGACTGGAATTATGAGGGAGTGATCTTATCCTGTCAGGATATCACCTGGGCAGATAAAAAATCGGCGTGGGCAGCGCAGACCATAAAACATTATGATAAAGAAGCGGGAAAAGACCGGTATTATTTTTATTTTTGCTCATGGGACAGCACTTCGGAAGGAAAACAATCCATTGGCGTAGCGGTAGCCGATTCGCCTGCGGGTCCTTTTGAGGACATCGGAAAACCGATCGTAAAAGGCACTGTGACGACAGGAGAGTCATCCGGCTGGAATGATATTGATCCCACTGTCTGGATCGATACCGATGAAAACGGAGAAGAACACCGCTACCTGTGTTGGGGAAACGGAAAGAATTATGTATGCGAGCTGAATGAAGATATGATTTCGGTAAAAGATTACGACGGGGATGGAAATGTCACTTTCGGTAAGGACATTATCGAGAAAAAAGCTCCGGAAAGCTATACGGAGGCACCGTGGCTCTACCGCAGACAGGATGAAAACGGCAAGTATTACGGAGATTATTATCTGTTTTACGCTTACGGCTGGAGAGAACAGATGGCATACGCCACTACCGATGATCTGATGAAAGGAGAGTGGAAATTCGGCGATGTGATCATGGAGCCGTCAGCCACTTCCAACACAAATCATATGTCTGTGATCGATTTTGAGGGAGAAACTTATTTTATCTATCATAACGGCTGCCTTCCAAAGGGAAGCGGATTCCGCAGAGTTGCAAATATAGAACGTATGGAATTTGATGAGAACGGAAAGATTTCGTATATACCGGAGACGGCCCTTGGAATTGGCGAAGGGCTTTTTACCATTGCCGACGGGGATGGGAAATTGTTATCACATAAGGCATTTCAGAATTCCACAAACGATAAAGATTATCCTTATATGGGCTTGGAAGCGGGATTTAGCAGCGACAGTGAGAAGGAAGACGCACTCTGGGCAATTGTTCCGGGAAAAGATGATCCGGATAATGAAAATTATGTTTCCATTGAATCCAATAACAAGCCGGGGCTGTATCTTACCGTAGTCAATAAGGCAGTAAGAATGTCCCAGGATGTTGGTGGAAATCTGGGAAAAGCGCAGACATTCCGGACAGTCAGCGGATTGAATGGAAAAGGCGTGTCATTTGAAAGCGTGTTATCACCGGGAATGTATCTCACAAACGTGGGGGAAAATATATTGAAACTGACGGACGGAAAAGATGCAGAAGCCTGCACATTCTTTGTAGAAAAAGCAGAACAGTAAGCGGAAGAACCGGCAGAAGAACAATGCGGGGCGCATAAGAAAGCATATTTTGCCGGTAAATGCGCCCCGTATAGAAAACAGGATAGAAAAAATTCAATCCTGTTTAAAAAACAAGATTATCTGCAGTTTTTACTGCAATCCTCAGAAGAATTCTTTGAGAAATCCTTGCATCCGCCTTTTCCACAGTTATCAGCGGAATTGCTGTAGGAATCACTGTAGGAATTGAGGCAATCCTTGGAAGTGTTGTTTACGGTATTCTTTGAAGAATTTTTTGATGAATTTTTAGACATGGTGATCCTCCTTTTATTCAGGAACTATCCTGTATGAAATGTTGTAACGCCTGTTACAATAATATGTTGCGAAAAAATTCAAAAAATATTCAAAAATAACATTGCAATCTTCGACAATTTATGCTAGAATGTCTATTGTAAAAAGAAATAACCCTTCAAATGTTTCTTTTTATGTTATAACCCCTTATTAATTATTTATACTCCCCTCAATACCTCGCAGCTCCCCTACGAGGTATTTTTCTGTGTGGGCGCCGTATTCACATTTTTGCGGGAAATGCATATTCTGACAGTGAAGGATTTTATAAGGAGCGGTACAGAATGCTGGAACAGATCGCTGCAGGGGAAATCGGAAGATATATCGGAAGACGGGATTGCATTATACTGGATGTAAGGGATAAAGCGGAATATGAGGCAGGCCATGTCATAGGCGCAAAACTGATGGAGGTATGGAAGCTGGAAAAATTACTGGGAGCGACCACCGGAAAATTGAGAGAACTGCCGGAGCCGATATTGGTGCTATATTGCGAAAGAGGGGGAGAAAGTCTCAGGATGGCAAGGTATTTGAGCAGGCGGGGATATCAGGTAAAAAACGTGACCGGAGGCATGAAACAATTGCGAAATCACAGGGAATATCTGGAACGCGGCAGATATTGATTTTTCTTAAAAATAGAATTGACAAAAAGAAGGATTAAAACTACAATCATTAGGTAAGAAACAGTAAAAACAGAAGTCGGATATAAACGATCAATGACAGAGGAGTTGGAATGAACAGATATCGGTTGATGGCACCCTGCCATTTTGGACTGGAGTCAGTCCTGAAAAAAGAAGTGATAGACTTAGGGTATGACATTCTCCAAGTAGAAGATGGCAGAGTGACCTTCGAGGGCGATGCGGAGGCAATCTGCCGGGGAAATATTTTTTTGCGGACAGCGGAAAGAGTATTATTGCAGGCAGGACGGTTTACCGCAAAGACCTATGACGAGCTCTTTGAGGGAATCAAAGCAATTGCATGGGAGGAACTGATACCGGAAAACGGAAAATTCTGGGTGACGAAAGCATCCTCCATCAAAAGCAAACTGTTCAGTCCGTCGGATATTCAAAGAATTGTCAAAAAAGCCATGGTAGAGCGGATGAAATTACATTATTACACGCAATGGTTTTCGGAAGACGGCGCGGAATATCCGGTTCGGATTTTTCTGTATAAAGATGAAGTGATCGTGGGATTGGACACAACCGGAGAGTCGCTGCATAAAAGGGGCTACCGGAAATTAACTGCGAAAGCGCCGATTTCAGAGACTCTGGCAGCAGCGCTGATTCAGTTAACGCCCTGGCATCCGGACAGAATCTTTGTGGATCCTTTTTGCGGAAGCGGTACATTTCCCATAGAGGCGGCGATGATCGCGGCAAATATCGCGCCCGGCGCAAAACGGAGCTTTTTATCGGAACAGTGGGACAACCTGATTCCGAAGAAAGAATGGTACGAGACTCTGGATGAGGCGAATGACATGATAAAACGGGATGTCACCGCGGAAATCCAGGGATATGACATAGATGGAGAAGTCATAAAAATTGCAAGACAAAATGCAAAACTTGCGGAAGTGGATCATTTGATCCATTTTCAGCAGCGGGATGTAAAAGATTTAAGCCATAATAAGAAATATGGATTTCTTATTACAAATCCGCCTTATGGTGAGCGTCTGGAAGAGAAAGAGGCGCTGCCTGCTTTATATACAACATTGGGCGAGCGGTTTCGCAGTCTGGATGACTGGTCGGCATTTGTTATCACATCCTATGAAGATACGGAGCGGTATATGGGCTTAAAGGCAGATAAAAACCGCAAGATATATAATGGAATGATTAAAACATATTTTTATCAATTTATGGGGAAAAAGCCACCGAAGAGGAAGATAATGGATTAGCGGTTCAGACCGGAGGCAAATATGAAAAACAGGGTATATGTGATATTCGCAGTGATATTTTTGGTCATCATGGCGTATTTCGGCGTTCAGAAAATGGTGATGGCAGAGTATATCGCTCCGGGATATCAGGTGGAAAACATTGCGGAAGAATGGAAGGGAACCATTTCCTACAGCGTAAATAACAGCAATTTCCGGTTGAATATCGACGGTACGGAATTGACGGCGAAGGAGCAGGAAGCGTATATGGATACGGGTATGGTGCTTATGCTGCCCTCAAAAAAATATCGGGATCTTTTTAATTGCGCCGTAAATTTTTATGATGATAATCTGCTTGTGATTGAAAAAGGCAATGTAGAACTGCATCTTTCAGTGGGAAGCAATGAAGTGACCGTCAATGATATTAAATATATGATGGGTGCTGCGCTTACAAGAAAAGATGATGTGTTATATGTTCCCATTGACGCGGCGGTGCGCGGACTGGGTTATACCTGCAATTGGGACATGAATACGAACCTTGTGACGGTTGTGAGTAATTCACTGGAGACAAATAATCTGCCCTACCGTTACAGCTATGTGGACAGAATGAAGACAACGCCGGTGAGAAAGCAGGGGTCTTTGGGAACCTGTTGGGCGACGGCTGCATTGACGGCATTGGAGACAACCCTGATGCCGGAGGAAAAATATTATTTTTCCGTAGATCATATGTCCCTGAATAATTCCTTTAATTTAAATCAGTATGAGGGCGGTTCTTCCACGATGTCAACGGCATATCTTCTGGCATGGCAGGGACCGGTGCTGGAGGAGGATGACCCTTATGATGACGGAGAGACAAATCCGGAGCTGACGGCAGTGAAACATGTACAGGAAGTCCAGATGATAGAGGGAAAGGATCTTCAGAAGATCAAGGAAATGGTCTATAAATACGGCGGTGTGGAAACGTCGATCTATACCATTATGAAGAATTCCTTTGATTATTCCAGATATTACAATGAGGCAGAATATGCATATTGTTATGTGGGAACCGAGAAACCGAATCATGACGTAGTCATCATCGGATGGGACGATAATTTCCCGAAAGAATATTTCACCTCGGATATTGAAAATGACGGCGCATTTATCTGTCAGAACAGCTGGGGGGCCGATTTTGGAGAAAACGGAGTATTTTATATTTCCTATTATGATTCCAATGTGGGTATGCACAATGTAGTCTACACAAGAGTGGACGACGCCGACAATTACGCCAGGATCTACCAGAGCGACCTGTGCGGATGGGTAGGACGGCTTGGCTACGACAGGGAGGAAGCTTATTTTGCCAACGCCTATACAGCGGTTGAGGCGGAATTCTTAAGCGCTGCCGGCTTTTACGCTACCGGCGTGGATACGGAATATGAGATCTACGTGGTAAAAAATTTCACAGACGTGAGTCAATTAAGCGGGGAAATGATCAAAGCGGCGTCGGGGAAAGTTTCCAATATAGGATATTATACCATTGATTTTAAAGAAATGATAAAACTGGAAGCCGGAGAAAAATATGCGGTGGTAGTTAAGATCAAAACGCCGAACGCAAAGAAACCGGTGGCGGTGGAATATAACAGCGATTATTTCACCGAAAATGCAGATCTGAGTGACGGAGAAGGTTATATCAGCCCGGACGGAAAGCAGTGGTCCGGAGTGGAAGATACCTTCTGGTGCAACCTTTGTTTAAAGTGTTATACAAAGAGATAGAATAGAGATGGCGAATTATAGTTGACGGAGGAGCCAGATACCGTCCGAGGCTGCAAAGCAGGCGAGGCTACGGGATCGGCATCCGACCGGATTTGCTTAGGTAGCGTATTATAGTTGACGGAGGAAAATATTATAATGAAAAAGAAGATAATTTTTGCAACCACAAATGAAGGAAAGATGAAGGAGATCCGCATGATCCTGGATCATCCCGATTTTGAACTGGTTTCCCTTAAGGACGCCGGAATCCATGTGCATGTGGAAGAAACGGGAAAGACATTTGAGGAAAATGCGATCCTGAAAGCAAAAGCGATCTGCGAGGCAACGGGAGAGATGGTGCTGGCGGATGACTCGGGTCTGGAAGTGGATTATATTAATAAAGAGCCGGGGGTTTATTCGGCGCGTTATATGGGGGAAGATACGCCTTATGATGTGAAAAATCAGTCGATCATCGACCGGTTAAAAGATGCAAAGGGAGAGGAGCGCAGCGCAAGATTTGTATGCGTGATCGCTGCGGCATTTCCGGATGGGAGAGTTGTGACTGCAAGGGGAACCATCGAGGGCGTGATCGGTTATGAGGAGAAAGGAACTCATGGCTTCGGTTATGATCCGATCCTTTATGTTCCGGAATATGGCATGACTACCGGCGAGATGGAGCCGGAAATGAAAAATCAGATCAGTCACAGAGGCAAAGCATTGCGGCAGATGAGAAAGGAGCTGGGATTATGAAAATATTAGTTGTCAGCGATACACATGGTCATCTCGGAAATTTTGATACCGTGCTTCAAAAGGAGAAGCCCATCGATATGCTGTTTCATTGCGGAGATATCGAGCAGGATTCCGAGACAATTCCGCTTATGGTAGAATGTCCCGTATATTTAGTGGGTGGAAATTGCGACTGGGGAGGAGCCCTCAGCAGGGAATTGATCGCCGAGGTGGGACAGCATCGTATTATGATCGTACATGGTCACAATCACGGGGTATATCACGGATTGGACGGATTGTATGCGGCAGCGGAAGCCAAGGGCTGCGATATCGTCTGTTACGGTCATACCCATGTGCCGGAGGTGGCTAAGATCAACGGAGTGACGATCATCAATCCGGGAAGCCTGACCAGACCGAAGCAGGATGGACATGCGCCAAGCTATGCGGTACTTACATTTGACGAGGCATATGAGGAAATGACTGCGGAGATCCGATATCTGAGTTTGGAATAGCGGGAAACAAGGGCGAAAAACGCTGTATTTTCCTGTGTTTGCAGCCGTTTTCTCAGGCGTTTTGAATGTCGCATGGCTTTAGCCCTGCGACCTGCTTGCTGCCAACGGCAGCAATTCCCGTAGGTCGGAGATTCAAACTCCCACC
>CADBTR010000093.1 GCA_902797675.1 uncultured Lachnospiraceae bacterium | reverse complement strand
GTCAATTCCTCAAATGTTTTAATCTCCCATCCCTTAGGATTTAACTTCAAGTCACCAAACATCTCGACAAATCGGGCTTTGATGAGGGTGTCAAGTTTCTCCAATTCCTCCCTTCGTTTTTTCATCAATGCGCTTAATTTTTCAAGTGTTTGTGCACAGGCAAGCTGTTCATCAACGGATGGCACACTTATCTCTATTGCAGACACAATCTGCTTAGAAATCTCCTTAAAGGTTGCTCCCCGTCCAAGAGAGTTTAAAAACTCTGTATTCCCTTTAAGAAACCAGTAGAGATATCTATTATTGATTTTGTCTGAGCATATCAAGTTCTTAAATCCCTGATTGCAATACATTTCACATCCGGCGATTGCCACCTTTCCAATAGGTGCACGCGATGAAAGAATTACTGTTCCTTCAGGGAACGGAGTAAGACCTGTCTTTTGAACAGCCAGTTCTGTTATCTTCCGTTCAGTATCAGACACAACATAGGAATCATCATCCAGCTCCGCAGGCGTAATCCATTTAATATCTCCGTCCCAATACTCATCCACATTTGTCTTTGGAGTACTGCCAGAAACTATTTCGCATATATCTCCAAGCTTATATCTGCTCATATTCTCATCCCTACAAATAACAATTTATTTAATTCAACAGTTTCTCTAATTCATCCATCTCATGGCTGATCTGCTTCTCTATACTGCGGATATTTGCCATGATCTCGCTCGTCGGTGGATATTCCACCGGCTTATATTCTACTTCCTTGTACTTGTTAATGGAAAGATCGTAACCGTTGTCTGCAATCTCTTTCTTTGGCACAAGGAAGGATTTCTCTGTTCTCTTGCGTTCCTTTTCCTGATCAAGGTTTTTAAACCGGGCGATGATATCCGGCAGGTCGTTTTCAGCCACCGGGGTACGCTTATCATCCAGACTGAAACCATCAGCCTGCATGTCATAAAACCACACATTGTCCGTTCCGCCATGCTCTGTCTTGGTAAAAAGCAGGACAGCCGTAGAAACCCCGGCGTAAGGTTTGAATACACCTGAAGGCATGGAAATCACTGCCTCCAGCCTTTGATTTTCTACTATCTCCTTCCGGATTTCCTTGTGTGCTTTTGATGATCCGAAAAGAACTCCGTCCGGTACGATGCAGGCACATCTGCCGCCTATCTTAAGAATCCGAAGGAATAGTGCCATGAACAAAAGTTCCGTTTTCTTCGTACTGCAGACCTTTAAGAGATCCGCAGAAACGGTTTCTGCATCAAGACTGCCCTTAAATGGCGGATTTGCTAAAACCAAAGTATATTTTTCCTTGTCCGGATTCTGATCCGAAAGACTGTCCCGGTACTGAATATCCGGATTTTCTATTCCGTGAGACATCATGTTCATGGCTCCGATACGAAGCATTGTCCTGTCCATATCGTATCCGTGGAACATATGATTCATGAAATGATCCTTATTTACCTTATCGATGAGTACTTCCGTTTTCTTTTCCGTACGAAGATAGTCACCGGAAACAATTAGGAAGCCACTTGTGCCTGCTGCCGGATCACATATGATATCCGTAGGTTTCGGATCCACCAGTTCTACCATCATCCGAATGATGTGTCTCGGGGTCCTGAACTGTCCGTTGCGCCCGGACTGTGCGATCTTTGAAAGCAAATACTCGTATACATCACCTCGCACATCCACATTCTGTGCATCAGACATTAACTGATATATTTCATCAAGCGAATCTACCACCTTCGACAAAAGCAGCGGTGTAGGCAATTTGAAAATGGCATCATCCATATATTTGGAATAAGCACTGTTCTTATCCCCATGGAGATTCTTTATAAAAGGAAAAACAAATTCCTGCATCACGCTGTACATTTTATCTGCCGGATAATCGTGAAAAACAGACCACTTGAGCTGCTTTCCGTCTATTATCCGCTCTCTGATCTTCACCTCGTCCTTAAAAATCGTTTCAAAAGGAAGGTCCAGCATCTCACATTCCTTTGCTTTTTTGTTATCCGAATCATCCAGATCATGTATAAACATCAAATATGTGATCTGCTCTATGACCTCCAGAGGATTCACCAATCCTCCGGCGGCAAACACATCCCATAATCCGTCAATCTTATTTCTTAATTCACCTGTGATCATTTCGTTTGTTCCTCCGATTCCTTAACATTTGCCATCATATTTTTCTACTTTGCTACCTGTTCCAATAGGGACAGAAGCTTCATCCTCGCCGAATTATACAGGAAATATTATAACAAAAGCCTTTGCAAATGGCAATACAAAACGCGACATGACTTTTCATGGATAATGGTTGAATGTCGCAGGGCTAAAGCCATGCGACATTCAATAAGCCGGCATCTGATAAGCGGGCGCCACAAAGCCCGGTCTGCAAGCAAGCTTGCACCGGACTTTTCGGCTTGTCGCCTTCACAAAAAACGGTCAGATATGAGAATCCCTCATATTTGACCGTTTTTTTTGCGAATCACAATAATTTATATACTACTTTTCTGTTAATAAACCCCAATTCCTCCAGTGTATTCAACATCCGATATACAGTGGCGACGCCGATTTCCGGATCTTGCTTAATTGCCTTATAATAGATCTCTTTACAGCTGCTGCATTCATTTTCCAGCAATACATCAATAATCACCAATCTTTGCTTCGTAACGCGAAATCCTTTCCTGCGAAGTTCTTTCACAATTGTTTCCTTTGTCTCCATATTATTTACGCTCCTCAATCTTTTACAACACCGTATATCCCACAGCCTCTATTTTCTCCTTAATCACTTCATCTGCCACATCGGTCTCATAAGATACCGTGACAGTTCCCTGCTTTAATTTCACATCCGCAGACAAACCGTCGATATCATTCACCGTCTCCATCACGCGATTCGCACAATTCTGACAATGCATCCCGTCAACGCGAAATGTTTTCTTTGCAATGACATTCTTTAATTTCTTCTTTTTGGGAGTATAACCTCCCCCTCCGCAACAGCCGCCCTGTCCTTTGAAATGTTTCACAGTCGGCACGATTGCCAATATCAAAACGGCAATAATAATGATGACAAGAATTGTATTTTCGATGATAATCACTCCTTTCCAAAAAAAGCGGGCGGATGTCTTTTACCTATCCGCCCGCTTAATCCCCTCTAAATCCCGTTGGAAGAATGATGATGACAGTTTCCTCCGCATTTCGGCGCATTCGGGCAGCCGATACATACCTGCCCCTTTTTCTTCGCTTTCACCAGATAGATCACAACCGGCACAATGATTGCCAAAATTACCAGAAACAAAATGACATCTATCATATCAATCACCACCTCATCATCCATTCATACAGTCAGCGAAAAATCCTTCCCTTTTTCCGCTGACCGATATGATATGTTCCTGCTTACGATCATGAAGCACTCAACGCATATTCTGTCTTTAACTTCTTGTTAGCATTAATACACAGGTATACAATAAATGCCACAATCGCGATTGTTGCGATCAAACCGCCTGCAAATCCTGCTCCAAGAGAACCTGTCGTAATCAAGGTACCGATCTGATATACCAGGAAACCGATTACATATCCTGTAGCAAGCTGGAAGCCAATGGCTCCTGCCAGCCACTTTCCGGACTTCATCTCTGAGTTCATAGCACCCAATGCCGCGAAGCAAGGAGGCGTATAAAGGTTGAACATCAGATAAGCAAGTGCTGCCACTTTTGTAAGTCCCATAACAGCTGCTACACTGCTTCCGCTGTTTCCGATCAATTCCAGTTCATCTGTATCAATAAAGTTTGTAATTGCAAATACGGTAGCAAGTGTACCTACCACATTTTCTTTTGCGATAAAACCGGTCATTGCTGCTGCTGCCAGCTGCCAGCTTGCGAAACCGACGATCGGGATCAATACGGTTGCAAACGGAGATGCGATAGAGTGCAGGATTGAATTTGCGCCGTCCTCTGCTGCAAGTTTGAACGACCATGTAAAGCTTGCCATGATCTGAACTACGGTGTTGCACACAAGAATGATCGTACCGGCTTTGATAATATAAGCCTTTCCTCTCTCTAACATGGACTTGCATGCAAATACAAGAGATGGAACTTTATATTCCGGAAGTTCAATAATAAAGAAACTCTTTCTGTACTTCATACCGGTCAGTAATTTGATCAGCATTGCTCCCAAAAGGATCAATCCAATTCCCACAAAATACATCACCGGACCTACCCACTTTGCATCGGAGAAGAATGCTCCCGCAAACAATGCAATAACCGGAAGTTTTGCGCCGCAAGGCATGAATGTACAAAGCATTGCTGTCGCTCTGCGCTCACGCTCATTCTTGATGGTACGGCATGCCATGATCGCAGGTACGCCGCATCCGGTACCGATTACCATAGGGATTACGGACTTTCCGGAAAGACCTACACGCTTGAAAATCGGATCAAGAACAACCGTTGCTCTTGCCATATAACCGCAATCCTCAAGAAGCGCGATCAGGAAGTACATTACCATTACCAGAGGCAGGAATCCGACTACCGCGCCGACACCGCCGATGATACCATCTACCAAGATCGCATTCAGGATTGGAGAAGCATTCTCCGTCTTTCCTGCAACCCATCCCTGGAAGTCCTCAATCCAGCCTGCAAGAATCTCTGACAGCCATGTTCCCAATGTGGACTGTGAAATGTAGAATACAAGGAACATTACAACGCCAAAGATCAAAATACCCAATACCGGATGGGTGAGCACCTTATCGATGGCATCTCCCTTTGTCTTCTCCTTTGTCTGTGTCTTTCTCTTCTCAACGCTCTTTACGATGGAATTTACAAAATCAAATCTCTTTCTGTCCGCCTCATCAACAGCTTCCTTATCCGTCAGATCGATATCCCCTTCCGAATACAGAGCTTTCTGCTTCTTTCCGGCAAGATCCACAGCCGCGCTGACAACATCTTTTAATCCGCTGTTTGACAAAGATACTGTCTTGATTACCGGACAGCCCAACTTCTCAGACAAAAGTTTCTCATCAATCTCGTTATGTTTCTTTTCATTGATATCACTCTTATTCAGAGCAACCACTACCGGAATGCCAAGTTCCAGAAGCTGTGTGGTAAAGAACAAACTTCTGCTCAGATTCGTGGCGTCCACAATATTAATGATCACATCCGGATGCTCTTTCTTAACATAAGCACTTGTGATACTTTCCTCCGATGTAAATGGTGACATGGAGTAAGCGCCCGGCAAATCTACCGCAACCACTTCCTTGCTGCCATCATAAAATGTTTTTTTCACAGGATGTTCTTTTTTGTCAACTGTAACACCCGCCCAGTTTCCGACATGTTCATTGCGTCCCGTCAGGGCATTATACATGGTCGTTTTACCCGAATTCGGGTTTCCCGTCATCGCAATTCTCATCTTTGCTTTCTTCCTTTCTTCCTTTCGGTTTGTAACAATTACACCTATTAGATAAAACTAACACCGGTGCAAAAAATAAAGTGACTTCGTCACTCCATTTTCATGGTTCTCCTGCAATATTGCAGAACATTTCCGTCAGATGTCGATGGCATCTGCCAATTCAGCATCAATATTATATCTGCCGTCCTTGATCGATACAACATAGTTGCTCTTCTTCTTGGAAACAACCGTAATCGATTCTCCCACATAGCAGCCCAATGAGAAAAGAAAAGCATTCAGTTCCTCATCTTCTGTATTGATTCCTTTGATAATATATTCCTGTCCCTCTTCTGCTTCTCTTAAAGTCATTACCCTCATCTCCTCTATTTTGTACCATACGATCAAATTGTAGCTTCAGGCAAAAATAACAAAGTTAGCCTTTTATAACCACATGTATCATAAACCATTCATGTTCAATTGTCAATAGCAAACTTTTACTTTTCTTTTACGATAGTCTTAATCTTCTGGAATGTTTCCTCCGAAAGAATATGCTCCATTCTGCAGGCGTCATTCTCAGCCACTTCCGCGCTCACTCCCAGACTTACCAGAAAGTTTGTCAAAACTTCATGACGATCATATACCCGTGAAGCCACTTCACGTCCCGCATCGGTCAATGTGATCTTCCCGTAGCGATCCATCAGAATCATATTGCTCTCCCGAAGTTTTTTCATCGCCACGCTTACGCTGGCCTTCGTATAGCCGAAATAATTCGCGATATCAACCGATCTGACATCCCCGTTCTGCCTGATCAGAACATAAATCGATTCCAAATAATCTTCCGGTGATTCTTTTGACTTCATGTTTACCTCCATTATTTTCCCATATAATCTGTTCGCCATGTATAACATGGTTACATTCTTATCTTATCATATCGAGAAAAAATTATCAATAAGTTTTTGTATCTATTGAATGTCGCACGGCTTTAGCCCTGCGACCTGCTTGCTGCCAACGGCAGCAATTCCCGTAGGGCGGAGATTCAAACTCCCACCTACATAAGCTTCCTTTTTACTCACCACCTATAGAGGTGGGAGATTGAATCGGAGTGCCCTTCAATATTGCGCCAATAAGCACTGGAGAGCGGAGCCGCTACTACTGTGCAGATATTCTACCGGAATCCCGTTTCTCTTCGCTTCTTTCGCTGCGGAATTCACCATTTTATGAGACACCGTATTCGTAAACATAATGATCATATCCGGCGAACCGATCTTTTTCTTGATCATTCCACTTGCCTTTGCAAATACTTTTACTTTATGTCCATGCTGTTTGCAAATCTCTTCATATTTGCCAACCATACACTCATTTCCGCCTATAATCGTTAAACTCATCTCTCTATCCTTTCTGTTTTGCAAATTAGTCTTAACTAACTTAGTTTAATATACATGATTTCTATATAAAAATCAAGAAAGGTAAGTGAGATTTTTTATCACTCCAACAGTTCCTTAACCCCCTACAAAAAAAACTCAAACGAATTTCTGCACTCTTTTTTCTGACAAAAGAAACTATTTTATGCTTTCTTTTCTACGACAGCTACTGTATGATTAGCATATGTTCTCCATGTAGGCTCATATGATTCATCTGCCTGATTTCCCCACATATCCCAACCATCACGATCTCCTCTCGCAAACAGTTCGATCCTCGGTCCGGCACTACATGATTCTATGATTGGAATCATTTCATCTGGTTTTCTGCTATGTTCTCTTTTCATAGTTCTCAAGATATTAACTTGAGACCTTGCCGGAGCAAGAGTCCTGTTTGGAGAACTCTTTTTCTTAATTCCAAATAGCAATATCTCAGTCACATTTCTAAAATAAAACCCAACACCTCTGCCATCCGGCTGGCCATCTTTTCTTACTTTTTCCCAAATGAGATTCGTTTTATATTCAAACCCCCAAGCTTCCATAACTGCAAGACCATCCGGTAAAAGTGCATTAGGTACCCATAGATACAACTGCGCTTTTTCATCTGCAATATCTGCAACAGGCAATTTCTTAATATCCTCAATGCTCATCGTTGGATATCGATTTAGTTTTTTGTTCTCCGGTGCAACCTTTCCTGTTCTATTTTGAAATTGCCAAGGAGGATCAGCATATATAGTATTATACTTTTTCCCTTTAGTAAAATTCTGCAAATTTCTGATTGTAAGCTGAAATTCTTCCATAAAAATCTACACACTCCTTTTTTATTCCCACAGCCAAAATAGGACATCCACCATTTCTTCTACTGTCTAACCTATACAATAACTTTCCCATCCATGTGGTACTAGTAGGTCGTTCACGAAATAGCTAGACCATTTACATCTGCAAAGTCCCTTAGAAATACTGTAGATATGCAGATATATTGGTATAGCTAATTAAAGAACGTCCTACTAGTACATCGAATAATAATTAACTGGTACAAACTTCATTGGATTTAATGCCAACCTCATTTGCCTCGGCAACACTAATTTCAT
>CADBTR010000092.1 GCA_902797675.1 uncultured Lachnospiraceae bacterium | reverse complement strand
GGGAGTTTGAATCTCCGACCTACGGGAATTGCTGCCGCCTCCAGCAAGCAGGTCGCAGGGCTAAAGCCATGCGACATTCAAACGGTAAGCCTGACGGCATATGACATGAAAAGAAAGGATGAAAAAAATGAGTAAAGTAAGAGAAGATGTGATCCGGTGGATCAGAGACTGGTTTGAAACAAACGGAAAAGGCTGTAATGCGGTGATCGGGTTATCCGGCGGAAAAGATTCTACGGTAGTAGCCGCTCTTTGCGCGGAGGCGTTGGGAAAAGAACGGGTGATCGGGGTTCTGATGCCGAACGGAATCCAGCCGGATATCGAGGATTCCAGAGAAGTGGTAAAATTCCTCGGGATCAAATATTATGAAATCAATATTCAAAGAGCAGTGGAGGGATTGAGCGCGGAATTAAAAAAAGCGGGGATTGAGATCTCTGAACAGACAAGGATCAACCTGCCTCCGAGGATCCGTATGTCAACATTGTACGCCGTCAGCCAGAGCAACAACGGCAGAGTGGCGAATACCTGCAATCTCTCGGAGGACTGGATCGGCTATTCCACTAGATACGGAGATGCCGCAGGAGATTTTGCACCGCTTGGAAATCTGACGGTGCAGGAGGTGCGAAAACTGGGAGCGGAGCTTGGACTTCCCGCTCATCTGGTGCAAAAAACGCCGAGTGACGGACTTTGCGGTAAATCAGACGAAGATAAGATCGGATTTACCTATGAAGTGCTTGATAAATATATTAGAACCGGCGTTTGCAAAGATGCGCAGACGAAGGAGAAAATTGACCGCATGTATAAGATGAACCGTTTTAAACTGGAACCGATCCCGTATTTTAAGTATGAAGGGGAAGAATAGTCATGGAATATTTTTTGAGTGAAGAAGAAAAAGCCTATCTCTCAAAATATCATATTACGGACTATGAACGCCCGTCGGTGGCGGCGGATATCGCGGTTTTCCGTGTCACGGAGGAAGCGGAGAAAAACCGTCGAAAAAAGAAACCGAAAAAATTGCAGATTTTATTGCTTCGGCGGGCAAATTATCCTTTTAAAGATTATTATGCCCTTCCGGGAGGTTTTTTGCGCCCGGAAGAGCGGATCGAGGAGACTGCAAAGCGTGAGCTGAAAGAGGAGACAAGCATTGATCATGCAAAGCCGGATCTGATCGGCGTATATTCGGAACCGGGAAGAGATCCGAGGGGCTGGATCATTTCCAATACCTTTCTTGTTTTGATCAATAAGGCGGATTGCATGATCCGCACAGATGAGGAGGCATGGGAGGCAGACTGGTTTTCCAGAGAAGAACTGGACGATCTGCCTGTCGCATTCGATCACAGGCGGATCATAGAAGATGCTTTCAGAAAATTGCGCTACTATGCCGAGCACATTGATGAGCAGATCTTCGGATTATTGCCGGAAACCTTTACCCTTACCGATCTGCAGCAGGTATTTGAAGAAATATTGGAAACGGAGCTTACCAAACAGAATTTTCGCCGGAAAATGCTGGAGTATCTGGAGGAAACAGACGAAGTGGAGACCGGATACAGCCACAGAAATTCAAAAAAATACCGCAGAAAAAAGTAAAAACAGATTTTATTCCGGAGTGCCGTTCAATCCGTTGCGAAAAATTGTCAAATTATGTGTATTTCTTGCAAAAAAATGATTGAAAAATCCTCATACAAGCATTATAATAGCTATGGATATCAATCCAGCAATATATAAGAGGAGGTTTTACGGTTATGAACAAGACGGAATTGATCGCGGCAATGGCTGAGGAGTCAGGATTGACAAAGAAGGATGCCGAGGCAGCATTGAAATCATTTGTCAATGTAGTGTCTGATGAACTTCAGAAGAAAGGAAAAGTTCAGCTGATCGGTTTTGGTACATTTGAGACCAGCGAGAGAGAGGCAAGAAAGGGAAGAAATCCTCAAACCGGTAAAGAGATCGAGATCAAAGCGACGACATTACCGAAATTTAAAGCAGGAAAAGCTTTGAAAGAGAAGGTTAATACAAAGCCTGCAAAGAAGAAAGCAAAGAAGAAATAATCATTTAGTGTATGATAAAGATCGGAATTGTACAGAAGATGTATGATTTCGGTCTTTCTTTATCCGGTGCGAAAGAAGATCAGGTTTGGGAAGAGGTGTATTTCCGGGAAAGGAAAAAAATGGAAAAATATGCGGGCACGTCATTGTGCGGAGGAATCGTCAAAGGAAAGCTCTTTGTTCTGAAGGGAAAAAAGCAGTTCGTGGAGAAGAGGACAGTTCAGGATACAGAAGCGGAGATAAAACGATATGAGGCGGCAGAGCGGGAGAATGTGGAAGAATTTAAAAGATTGTATGAAAAAGCAGTCCGGCAGGCAGGAAAAGGAAATGCGCTGATTTTCGAGGCATACGGAATGATATTGACAGGGGAAGAGTATCGGAATTTTGTGCGGCAGATCATAGAAACGCAGCGGGTGAATGCGGAATATGCGGTGTCAGTTGCGGGGGCTCATTTTTCGGAGCTCTTTTCAGGAATGAAAGATGAATACTTTCAGGGCAGGAGCGCTGATTTTGCAGAATTGTCACAGCATGTGATATGTTGTCTGACAGGGGAAAGAGAAAGGAAGGAACAGATAGAGAAAATTGGAGAGCCGGTAATTCTTATCACAGATCGCCTGACTCCGGCGGAATTGTTCCGGTTTGATCCGAGGTTGCTGCGGGGAATTGTTATGCAATACGGTGCAGGGAATTCTCACATTGCGATTCTTGCGAGGGCGATGAATATTCCTGCATTGACCGGAGTAGAGCTGCGGAGAGAATGGCAGGGGCAGAGGGCGATTCTTGATGGAAATGCCGGATTTTTGATCGTGAATCCCGCAAAAGAAATTTTGGAGAATTATGCAGGAAAATCACAGAAAGAAGTCCCGGGGGATGATGCGGGAAAATCTGAGAAAGAAATCCCGGGGGATGATGCGGGAAAATCTGAGAAAGAAATCCCGGGGGATTATGTGGGAAAAACTGAAAAAGAAATCCACGGGGATTATGCGGGAAAGCAAAAAATGAATCTCTACGCGAATATCGGAAGCATAGAAGAATTGAAATCGGCATTGGAATGTGGGGCAGAGGGCGTCGGTCTGTTTCGCAGTGAGTGGTTATATATGAATTCCAGAGAGTGGCCCGGTCAGGAAGAACAGTTTGAGATTTATCGAAGACTGGTGCAGACGATGAGGGGGAAAAAGGTGATTATCCGGACATTGGACATCGGCGGAGAGAAACTGACGGATTATCAGAATATGGAAAGAGAAGAAAATCCGGCGATGGGGCTTCGGGGAATCCGGTTTGGTATTGAAAATCCGGAAATATTGAAAACGCAGCTCAGGGCATTGATCAGGGCGTCCGCTTACGGAAAGATCGGGATTCTGTATCCGATGATCACTTCGGTTTGGGAAGTCAGAGCGGTCAAAGAAATGGCAGAGGAAATCAAAAATGAGTTTGACGAAAACGGTATTTTGTACGGAGATTTTGAACAGGGCGTCATGATTGAAACTCCGGCAGCAGTTATGATCAGCGCTCAACTGGCAAAAGAAGCAGACTTTTTCAGTATCGGGACAAATGACCTGACGCAGTATACCCTGGGGATTGACAGACAGAACAATCGTCTGGATCGGTTTTATGATACGCATCATGAAGCCATTCTGCGTATGATCAGCCTGACCGTGGATAACGGACATCGGGAAAAAATTCGGGTGGAGATCTGCGGAGAACTGGCAGCGGACATCTCATTATCGAAAAAATTTGCCGAAATGGGCGTAGATGCATTGTCAATGTCACCGGCTTCGATTTTAAACGTCAGGAGCGTCATTGCAACTTGTTAGATTCTGTGGTAAAATGTCAGTGTTGTCATATCCTATTCCGGCAACGGAAGGAGGTGATAGTATTGATTCAATTCGTTGTTTCGATTATAACCGACATCATGGGCGAGATTGCGGGAGGACTAGTTCTGTATTATCTTGTCAAATGGTTAGATGAAGGTGCTGATGACAATTAACCAGGGTGTTCTATAGACCGAAACTGTAGAAACAAAATCCCCCTTGAAGGACTAGTTCAAGGGGGATTTTTAGTATTGATTCAAATTCGTTGTTTTGTCTTGCGACATCATCAGTATAACACAATCTTTTATAAAAAACAATTCAAAATCATATTTTTTCAAAAAATGTAATTATTCAGAACCCCAGACTCGAATTCCTGCGGAATTCTCGTTGTCCGGGGTTCCGGGTGGCTTCGCCACCAGTCCAGCAT
>CADBTR010000091.1 GCA_902797675.1 uncultured Lachnospiraceae bacterium | reverse complement strand
GCGAGAGATGAGGCAAGACACGGCAAGGCGTTCAAGGGCTTGCTGGACAGATATTTCGGCTGATTAATGATGATTTCTTTTATGTCGCAGGACTAAAGCCCTGCGACATTCAATAAGAGGATTTTAGAAGAGAACAGATCAGAAATGGTTTGTTCTCTTTTTTTCGTATGTTTTCCCGCCTTTCACATATAATGGAACAAGCAACAAATTTTTTTGTGAAAAGGAGACCTCCATGCGTTCGTACAAAAAACTCCATTTTTTGAAAACCCTGTTTCTTTTTTTACTCGTTTTTTCCCTCTGTATCCTGATTCCTGCCGGAATAACATTGATCATGCATTCCCATTCCGATGGCAATAAAGATCCCGGACAACCGCTTGTCTCCAGCGGAAAATATGTAATTCTTGGTGAGGGAGACAGTGAAAAGCGAATGGATGCGGAAGCCTTTATTCCCTGCGCGGTGATGGGTTCCGTAAAGGATTCCGAATATCTGAATCAGCCGGAATTCCTAAAAGCATTCTCTATTGTTCTGCGCACGATAATCTATCAAAGATTAAACGGCAGCGATTCCGTCTCCGTCAAGGAGCTCCGGATTCCCTATCTTACACCGGAACAATTGCAAAAAACATGGAAAAAGAATTTTTCCAAAAACTACGCGCTGCTGCAACAGGCCGCAAAGGATAGTTTTCCCTCTGTTCTGACATACGAAGAAGCCTTGATTTTCCCTCGTTTTCACCTGTTAAACAACGGCTCCACCAGAGCCGGCAGCATGCCTTATGAAACTGCCGTTGCCTGTCCGGAGGATCCAAGTCACCCTGATTTTGTGAAAACCACCGTCTGTGCGCCGGAAGTTTTCGTAAAAAAAATCAAGGAGCTGCTTCCGGAACTTTCTATTCCGGAGACAACTCCTCTCGAATCATTTCAGATCGTATCAAAAGACGATGCAGGATATGTGACATGCCTGCAGATTGGCGGAACTGAGATTCCTGTTGACGATTTCGTCAAAACAATGGAGATTTCCTCCCCCTGCTTTGACGTGGATGAATATCAAAAGGGAATCCGTATCCTCTCCAAAGGAAAGGGCTGCGGCTTCGGCATGAGCTTATATTCCGCATGCAAACTCGCATCGAACGGAAAAAACGCTTCCGAAATCCTTGCCCTCTTTTATCCCGGCTGTCAGATTTCCCTGTTGTCAAATTAATGACAAACAATATGGGTAACTATTCAGAATCCCAGACTCGAATTTCTGCAGAATTCTCGTTGTTTAGGGTTCCGGGTGGCTTCGCCACCAGTCCGGCATGAATGTTACCACTATAAAAATTTATTAGGCGATGTAAAAATATACCATGATATAATGGCAGAGGCTTCCGCCCATCACGAAGAGATGGAAAATTTCATGTGTCCCGAAATATTTATGCTTTTCATTAAATCCGGACAGCTTTAACGCATAGATGACTCCGCCGATTGTATAAATGACTCCTCCGGCGAGCAACCACCAGAACGCCGGACCCTGTAATTTGCTCCAAAGTTGCGGCAGCGCGCTTATACATAGCCAGCCCATACCGATATAGAGGCAGGAAGAAATCCATCTCGGACAATAGACGAAAAATGCTTTGATCAAAATTCCTGCCAATGCCGCTGTCCATACCAGAGCAAGCAGAGTCATTCCTGTCCGTCTGCCAAGAACAAGGAGGCATACCGGCGTATAGCTTCCGGCGATCAATACGGAGATCATCATATGATCTGCTTTCTTTAAACGACGATTGACCGTCTCTGAAATATCCAGAGAATGGTAAAGCGTACTGGCGCCATACAAAAAGATCATGCTGACGATAAAAACAGTCAGCGCCGCAATATGCAGCGGATCATGTGTCAACGCAGCTTTGTGCAGAAGCGGAAATGCTCCCACCATTGCGCAGATCATTCCGATAAAATGTGTGATCGCGCTTCCCGGATCTTTCAGATAAAGCCCCTCCGTTTTCTTCCATTCCGGCTGCACATATGTGATTGTTTTATTATAAGATAACGACTCTTTCATTTCCGGCTCCTCTCATAACAATATTTTATAACTATCTGAGATAGTAATTATTGTTTTGCAATGTGGTATTGATTACTACTTGTTGTGATAAAGCATATCATATCATTTTTCAAAAGTCAAGTATTTATTCTGCGAATATTTTTTTTTATTCCGGAGATACTGTTAGCAAAATCATCACAATCAGGAGGTATGATATGTATAATAGCAAACGCGCTTTAAAAGACAGGAATTTGATCATCATGTCCGTCGTCAGTGTGATCGCTCTCACTGCATTAGCCGGAAGCGTGATGTTTTCCGACCATTACGCCAGCCGGAATATTTCAAAGATTGCCAGCATCAAAGAACCGGAGGATAATCTCATAACGCCGCTCACGCCGGATTCCTCCGGACAGAAGGCGGATACAGGCGTAACCAAAGAAACCGAAGTTCCACACAACAACGAGGAAGTAATCAATTCCGACTCTGCCGCCCAGTCCGGTGACTTTTCCGGAACGACAGCCGCAACCGGAACCGCTTCCGATAACACAACTGCCGGAAATACAGCTTCCGAAAATATAGTTTCCGGAAACACACCCTCCGAAAGTGCTGTCAGTATTCCCGATACCTACGATGAAGCTGCTCCGGATGCTTCTGTCAATGCACCTGCTTCCGCCCTTTCCTTTACCGCTGACAGTATCCTTGTGTGGCCTGTGGAAACCTGTGATATTTTGATCGATTACAGTATGGACACCACCACTTATTTTGCCACATTGGATATGTACAAAACCAGCGACGCCGTTGCCGTGCGAAGCGAAGTCGGCTCTCCCGTATATGCCTGTGCGGACGGCATTGTAACTGAACATGCATCCAACGAAGAAGTTGGAGATTATGTGATTACAGACCTTGGAAATCAATATCTTTTGACCTACGGTCAATTAAAAGATGTTCAGGTTGAAGTGGGCAATACAGTAAAAAAAGGCGATCTGATCGGTTATATCAATGACCCTACCAAATATTATGTAGTAGAGGGACCCAATCTTTATCTGAAATTGACAAAAGACGGCTCCCCGATTGATCCTCTGGATTTTCTGGACTATGAAAAGCCTTAACAACCTGACCTTATTTCAAAATTGCAGACAATTCGCAACAGGTTTTCTTTTACTATTTTATTCTTTTTTGATACCATACGGCTTTCCCTGTTGCTTTTTCTGATATGACAGGCAAGAATAGAATGCAGGTGTTCTCACTTGCCATTCATTCTTGCCGTTTTTATTGTGTAATTTGCATAAATACCAGTTGAATTTTTTATCGTTTTTCGTTCTTTTTCCGATTCAGCGAAAAGGAAACTTTTCCGATATTTTTTGTGACGGTGGAATTTGGTTGGTTTCGCCGATACTACTTACAGGCTTACAAAGATCAGGGAGGATATATTATGTTTGTCAAATCAATTCAGGATGATTATAATGATTATTATTATAAAGTGAAAGAGCAGGCAAAGGCTTCCGACAATAATTCTTTTGCAAAGCAGTTCAAAGAAGAACAGGCAAAGGATGCTGCCGAAAAGGTCGGTCATACCAGATCCGATGATCGGGAATATGATAATACCCTTCGGTTCATGATGGATTCTGCTCATTCCATGAATTTAAAATATTCGACGAATGATGAATTCTGGC
>CADBTR010000090.1 GCA_902797675.1 uncultured Lachnospiraceae bacterium | reverse complement strand
TTTGTCAAGGGTTTTTTTTGTAGCAACAGGGCAACAGTGCCAGATGTGCTTGTACAAGCTGGCATTAGATGCCTGCAAGAACAGCAATACAGGCGGAATAAACTGTCGGATAACGGTGATTGCCGGAGAGGACGGATGATATGAATTGTCAGGAATTTGACAAAAACATCCAGCCGTTTATTGATCGGAAGCTGGATTATAATTACATGGAAGAATTTGTAAAACATTATCGTAATTGTAAAGAATGCAGGGACGAACTGGAGATTCATGTACTGACTTCCTACGTATTGCAGAATGAGGAAGTGACTTCCATCAACCTGGAAGAACTTATGAAAGAAGCTCTGGAACGGGCGTTGGAGGCGAAAAAGAAGTATTACAGGACTACGATTTTTCAGATGGTTTTGTATGCAGTGACGGATGTGATCGCTGTATTGGCGGCGTACTATTTTTTCACTTTATGAGCATTTGTTGAGGGAGGTTAAACCACATGGCCGGTAAGAAAATAGTTTTGATCGACGGACATAGTATTTTGACGAGAGCATTTTTCGGCGTGCCGGATCTTACAAACAGTGAGGGGTTGCACACGAATGCCATTTACGGCTTTTTGAATATTATGTTTAAAATCATAGATGAGGAAGCTCCGGAATATCTGTTTGTCGCTTTTGATAAAAAAGCACCTACATTCCGGCATCAGATGTATGCGGCGTATAAAGGAACAAGAAAGCCTATGCCGGAGGAATTGCATCAGCAGGTACCTGTGATTCAGGAATTGCTTGCTGCCATGAAGATAAAGGTTTTGACCATGGAGGGATATGAGGCGGATGATATTCTCGGAACCGTTGCTTTTATGGCAGAGAGAGCCGGCTTTGCTGTTACGGTGGTTTCCGGAGACAGGGATCTGCTGCAACTGGCAACAGAACGGATTTTGATCCGGATTCCGAAGACGAAGAAAAACGGAACCGAGATCGAAGATTATTATGCAAAAGATGTGGAGGCGCTGTACGGAGTAACCCCGAAACAATTTATCGATATGAAAGCATTGATGGGGGATACTGCGGATAATATTCCGGGCGTAAAGAGCATCGGCGAGAAAACGGCATCAAAACTGATCGCCGAATATCAAAGTGTGGAAGCAATCTACGATCAGATTGAAAATATACAGCCGGAGCGCGTTAAAAACGCATTGATCCGGGATGAGGAGAATGCAAGACTCAGCAAGGTGCTGGCAACGATTGATATACAGGCACCGGTGACGCTTGATATCGAGGATTGTAAGATTATGGATTTATTCAATCCGGACTCTTATGACTATATAAAAAGACTTGGATTTAAATCTTTTCTTGGAAAATTTGAAGGGATGAAAGAAGCGGAAATCCCTGATTTTCGTCCTATGGAAAAGGCAGCATACTGCCGGACAAAGGAGAAATTGCTTGAATTAAAAAAAGAGATTTCCGATTCCTCACTGTATGCGGGAATTGCGGTATCCTTTGAAAACGGATTGTTTCCTGCAATTGCGGCAGTAAGCCTGGGAGATCAGGTGGTTTTTGTCGAGGCGGGAGAGGAACTTCAGGTTTCTGATTTAAAAGATTTTGCAGTCTGGCTTGGGGAGAGCGGGAATTTTGCAGCCGTGTTTGATCTGAAACAATTATTAAAGCAGATTCCGATGATACAGGGAGAGATTTTTGATTGTGTGATCGCGGCGTATCTTTTGAATCCTCTGGCTGAAAATTATCAATATGACAGTATATTGTCAGGGTATCTTGGAATTCAGGTCAAGGCGGAGACGGAATTGATTGGAAAACAGATAGTGGGAGAAGCGTTTGCTGTTTCGAGAGAGGCGGCATTGGAAGTTTTGGCATTGAGGGCAGCCGCCGCGTCGCTTAGCGCACCGGTATTAAGAGAAAAACTGGAACAGACCGGAATGTTAAAATTGTATACGGAAGTAGAATATCCGCTGATCTTTGTGCTGGATTCCATGGAACGGGAAGGCGTCCGGATCGATGAACAGGCGTTGAAAGATTATGGAGAGGAACTTGGAAGTAAAATAAAAGAACTGGAACAGCAGATTTTCGAGGAGACAGGAGAAGAATTCAACCTGAATTCTCCAAAACAGCTTGGAGTTATATTGTTTGAGAAACTTGGAATTCCGGGAGGAAAGAAAACAAAGACAGGTTATTCCACAAATGCGGAGATTCTGGAAAAGCTTGCACCGGAATATCCGGTTATTTCAAAAATTCTTGAATACCGTCAGCTGGCAAAATTAAAATCGACCTATGCAGACGGTCTGGTAAATCAGATCGGCAGCGACGGAAGGATTCACGGTACGTTTAATCAGACCATCACAGCCACGGGAAGAATCAGCAGTACCGATCCGAATTTGCAAAATATTCCGATCCGGATGGAAATGGGAAAAAAGATCAGAGAGGTATTTATCCCAAAGGACGGATATCTGTTCGTGGATGCGGATTATTCACAGATCGAATTGCGATTGCTTGCCCATATGTCGGGGGATGAAAATCTGATCCGGGCTTACAACAGCGAGCAGGATATTCATAAAATAACAGCTTCACAGGTATTTCACGTTCCGATGGAAGAAGTGACGCCTCAGCTCAGAAGAAATGCGAAGGCGGTAAATTTCGGGATCGTATACGGGATCAGTTCTTTCGGACTGAGTCAGGATCTCAGTATTTCCAAAAAAGAGGCCGCTTCCTATATTGAACATTATTTTGAAACTTATCCGAAGGTAAAGGAGTTTCTGGATCGAACCGTTGCAAATGCAAAGAAGGACGGTTATACGGTTACTTTGTTCGGAAGGCGCAGACCGATACCGGAATTGAAGTCGTCCAATTTTATGCAGCGTTCTTTCGGAGAACGGGCGGCGATGAATTCAGCGGTGCAGGGAACTGCTGCCGACATTATGAAAATCGCGATGATACGGGTAAGTCAAAGATTGAAGGAAGAAAATTTGCAATCAAAAATCATCTTGCAGGTTCACGATGAATTGCTTATCGAGACGCCGCCGGAAGAAAAAGAGCGGGTGAAAGAAATAGTAAGCTCCGAGATGGCGGCAGCAGCGGAATTAAAGGTTGCGCTGGAAGTAGGAATCGAAGATGGAAAGAACTGGCTGGAAGCCCATTGATACAGGAGTTTCTATGGTAATCGGAGTGACGGGGGGCGTCGGCAGCGGAAAGTCGACAGTTCTGGAATTATTGAAAACAGAATATCAGGCGTATGTGATCGAATCAGACCGGTGCGGACATGAAGTGATGCAAAAGGGAACGGCGGTTTACAGAAAGATTGCAGAGACTTTTGGTGACGGGATTTTGAAAAAAGATGGAGAAATCGACAGAAAAGCCTTAGGCTCCATCGTTTTTTCCGATGAAGAAAAGCGGAAAATGCTGAACGGACTTACACATCCGGCAATCCGGGAACTGATCCGGGATAAGATCCATGAGGCGAAAAAAAGGGGAGAACCATTTATCGTATTAGAGTCTGCGTTATTTATCGAGGCAGGATATCGGGAATTTTGTGATGAATTGTGGTATATTTACGCAGCGCAGGACATTCGGATACAACGCCTGATGGCAAGCCGGGGATATACGAGGCAGAAATGCCTGAAAATTATGAAGACACAGCTTGATGAAAAAGAATTTGAACGATATGCCGATCGAAAGATTGATAACAGTAAAAGTCCCGAAGATACGAAAAGGCAGATTGATTCGATCATAAACTATCGTTATTAAGAGCCAGATACCGTTCGAGGCTGCGAAGCAGGCGAAGTTACGGGATCGGCATCCGACCGGAGTTAGTCAGAGAATAAACGATCGTTATTAGAGGAGGAGAAAAGTCATGTCAGAAGTTAAAAAGGACGGAAAAGAATATGTATTCGGACTTGATATCGGAACCAGAAGCGTTGTCGGTTCTGTGGGATATCTGGAGCGAAATAAATTTCAGGTCGTCGCCCATTATGTGAAAGAACATGAGACCAGAGCGATGATGGATGGTCAGATTCATGACATTCAAAAAGTCGGCGAGACGATCGGCTATGTAAAATATGAGCTGGAAAAGCAGCTTGGAAGCCCGTTAAAGGAAGTCTGTATTGCTGCGGCAGGACGTGAACTGGAAACAAGGACTGTCCATGTGGAACAGGAACGGAATGAAGAACAGGCTGTGACCCGGGAAGATATCTATTCGCTGGAATCACTGGGCGTGGAAAAAGCATATGATGGGATCAGAGAGGATCATAGTGAAAAATCCTTTTATTGCGTAGGATATACCGTTGTCAAATATTATGTCAACGATTATACGGTTAATAATCTGGAGGGACATAAAGGGAAAAAAGTCGGTGCTGATGTTTTGGCGACTTTTCTTCCAAATGATGTGGTGGATGGCCTTTATGCGGCGGTGGATGCGGCAAATCTGGAAGTCGGCAGCCTGACGCTGGAGCCTATCGCGGCGATGAATGTGGCAATTCCGGAACAATTCCGATTGTTAAATATCGCACTGGTGGATGTCGGCGCAGGAACAAGTGATATCTGTATTACGAAAGACGAGAGCATTATCGCATATGGAATGATTCCAAGGGCAGGAGATGAATTGACGAAAAGTATCGTTCAAAAGTGTCTGGTGGAATTTAATGTGGCGGAGCAGATCAAAAGAGAAGCCCAGGAAAAAGAAGAGGTTTCCTATCAGGATATCATCGGTCTGCCTCAGACGATTTCTTCCGGAGATGTAAAAGCGGCTTATGAACCGGTTCTTGAGAGCATCACGAAAGAAATTGCCGATAAGATCAAAAAATTGAACGGGGGAAAAAGCGTCAGCGCCGTATTTGTTGTGGGCGGCGGCGGAAAAGTAGAAGGATTTACGAAACATCTGGCAAAATATCTGAAAATACCGGAACAACGGGTAGTTATGAGAGGAAAAGAAGTGATGGGGGATATCAATTTCCTGATGGATGGCGTCGAGAAAGATCCGACCCTTGTTACTCCCATCGGAATCTGCCTGAATTATTATAATCAGAAAAATAACTTTATTTTCGTCAATGTCAATGATATCCGGATGAAATTATATGATAACGATCAATTGACTGTCGTTGACGCGGCATTGCAGATGGGATTTCCAAACGAGGATCTGTTTCCGAAGCGGGGAAGAGAACTGATGTTTACGCTGAACGGAACAACAAAGATGCTCAGAGGAGAAGCAGGGGAGCCGGCAATCATAACGATCAACGGCAAAGAGGCGGATCTTCATTCCAAAATCAGCGCAAATGACCGGATCTATATCAAGGCGTCAACGGCAGGAGAACCGGCGGTCTGCAATGTGGAATATTTGAGAGAATATAAGGAGAAATTGCATTTTACGGTGGAGGGTAACCGGATCGAGTGCCCGAAGTTTGTGACGGCAAACGGAGAACATGTGTTGGGTTCTTATCAGATTAAAGAGCATGATATCATTTCTATTCCCCAGTATTATTCGGTTGAGGAATTGATGGAATTCATGGATCTGGATATCACCATGAAAATTATCAAAATCAACGGACGTGTGGCGCATCCGGAGGATCCGGTATATGAGAATTTTGAAATAACACTGGAGGATCGGGATTGGAACCGGATCGATGAGAATCAGCCGGAAGAAGAGCAGGAAAAGGCGGAATCCATGCCGATGGAAATGCAACCGGTATTTTCGGAAAAGCCGACGGAGGAAGAAAAGGAAGAGGAAGCAGAAGAAAAAGAAATCATCGAGATTCATGTCACGGTAAATCAGACGGCGGTGACTTTGAGCGGAAAGAGCGAGTATACTTTTGTCGATGTATTTAACGTCTATCCTTTCGATACCAATACCGTCAAGGGAGATGAACTTGTGACAACCATTAACGGCAAAAATTGCATGTTCCTGGATCCGCTGGCGGAGGGGGATGCGTTGGAGATTTTTTGGAGAAATTATGAGCAAAGAGATTGAACTTCTGTCAGAAGATAAATTGAAACATTACAAAAAAGGGGATTATTCCGGAAGTCATAAGGGGATGCGCTATTATCTGCATTCCAGGTTGAACTCGGAAGAAGAGGAAGAACGTATTTTGGAACTCTGGATCTGGCAGGAACCCTATGGCTTTGCCGCTGTGCCGGAAGAAGAAAAGGAACGGTTTGAATTTCCGTTTACAGAGGAAGGGCTTGCTGCGGCTGAGGAAAAATTAAATGAAAGATACGAAAGCGACAGGGAAAAATATGAAAAAAGAAGCAGACTTTCAACAGAGTTTATGTAATTATTCGGCACAATAGATAACGAGGATTCCGTAGGAATTCGAGTTTGAGGTTCAGAATAGTTACAGTTTTTTAGAAGAGATAGAGGTATATATGATGATCAGGTATCATGATGGGAAAGGAACCGGATATATTTTATGAATATGAAATTATGGAGAGAAATTCTTTATCCTTACGAGATGGCGGTGGATGAATTAGTTCTGAAATTTAATAATATTCAGAGAGAATACCGGAACGCGGGAGAGTATTCGCCTATTGAGAGCGTGACGGGGCGCGTGAAGAAAATCGCCAGTATTCTGGAAAAAGGGAATCGGAAAAATATAGAGATAGAGCATTTGACAGAGCAATTGGATGATATCGCGGGGATTCGTATTATCTGCCAGTTTGTGGAGGATATTTACAAAGTGGTGGAAATTATTGAACGGCGGACGGATATTGAGATTATTCAATATAAAGACTACATCAGCAATCAGAAATTAAGCGGATATCGCAGTTATCATGTGATCACCCGTTATCCGGTACAGACAAGAGAAGGTCAGAAAAAGGTAAAAGTCGAGATACAGATTCGCACGCTGGCGATGAATTTCTGGGCGGTTATCGAGCATTCCATGCAGTATAAATATCATGAGCATATACCGGAACATATCAGAGAACGTTTGTCCGCATCTTCGGAGGCAATCATTCAGCTGGATAATGAGATGAGTCTGATCCGGGATGAAATCATGGATGCCCAGAATTCCATCCGGCAGAAAGATCTGATCGTAGGTGAGATCTTGAATCTGATCCACGGGCTTTACAGGACTGCCAATAAACGGGAGATTCTAAAGATACAGGATGAGTTTTACAAGGTCTATAAGAAAAATGATATCGCATTATTGCGGACATTTCTGGAGGAACTGGATGCCATCGCGGAAGGCTATCGCGCGCAGGATGCAGAGGGAGATCTTTGAGGAGCCAGATACCGTTAGCACCTGTACTTTAGGTGGTTACGGGATCGGCATCCGACCGGAGTTAGTCAGATAATTAAGCAGATTGCCAAAATCTTTGATTTTGTGCAAGTCGCTTATGCAGTAGCTAAACTATCGTTATTAGAGGAGAAGATGAAGATTCGATTGGATAAATTTCTGGCGGATATGTCAGAGGGCAGCAGAAAAGAAGTAAAGCAGATCATCAAAAAAGGCGAGATCACCGTTGACGGTGAGATTGTCAAAGATGAGTCGGTAAAAATAGATATCGATCAGCAGATGATTTGTCGGAATGGCAGAGAAATCGCTTATCGGAAATGGGAATTTTATATGTTAAATAAGCCTGCCGGTTATGTGACGGCGGTGACCGATCACAGAGACAAAACGGTTATGGAATTATTGGAGAGCAAAAGAAAAGATCTGTTTCCGGTGGGACGGCTGGATAAAGATACCGAGGGTCTGTTGCTAATCACAAATTGCGGCGAACTGGCGCATACGTTACTTGCGCCGGAAAAACATGTGGATAAAAAATATTTTGTCAGGATTGACGGAGCATTGACAGAAGAAATGAAAAGGCGTCTTGAGGAAGGCGTTTTTATAGAAAAAGGGCTCTGCACCAGACTGGCAAAATTAGAGGCGGCAGCGGAGGAAAACTCCCAAAATGAGTGGTATCTGACAATTCATGAGGGGAGATTTCATCAAGTCAAGAAAATGTTTGCCGCAGTGGGAAGAAACGTGATATACTTAAAAAGAGTGGAATTTGGTCCGCTCCGGCTGGATCCTGCGCTGCCTCCGGGCAAGGCAAGGGAATTGTCAGGGCAGGAGATCGCCGGATTGGAACAATGTACAGGTTTGCATTTATAAAAAACAGAATCAGGAGAAAGAGAGGTAGCTATTATGCAAAGAAAACAAATTGCGATTATTACGGGAGCAACTTCAGGATTCGGAAAAATCTTTACGGAAGTCCTGGACGATCAGTTTTCAAAACTTGATGAATTATGGCTGATCGGGAGACGATCGGATGTATTGATCGATATGTCCAATGAACTTCATCATAAGACGAAATTGATCCCTTTCGATCTCAAACGATCAGAAAATCTTCAGAGAATGAAGGGAATCCTGAAAAAAGAAAAGCCGGCTGTAAAATTTCTGGTAAATGCGGCGGGATTCGGATTGACCGGTTATATGGAAGAACAGCAGCCGGAAGAACTGGCGGAAATGATCGATGTGAATTGCCGGGCATTGACCTATTTGTCAAGGGCATGTCTGCCATATATGGCGAGAAACAGCAGGGTGATCAATTTTGCTTCCGTAGCTGCTTTTATGCCTCAGCCGAGATTTGCGGTTTATGCGGCGACAAAGGCTTATGTTCTTTCTTTTACCAGAGCATTGAATTGTGAATTACGGGAAAAAGGTGTTTACGCTACGGCAGTGTGCCCGGGACCGGCGCGGACAAAATTTTTTGAGCGGGCAGAAAAATATGAGCAGGCAGGATCCTATAAAGAACTTTTTATGGTGGAACCGGAAGTGGTCGTAGAGCAGGCATTGCATGATTCCATAATGAAGCGGGAGGTATCGGTCTATGGTATTCCGATGAAGATCATGCATGTCTTAACAAAGGTTCTTCCGAGAAAATGGATTTTCTCATTTTTGGCTTAATTAGAGGAGCAAAAGAATGAACATAATTCCGGAAAAAGGAAGTCCTGATTATTTCAGGAGGAAAAAGAAGTGGTACGGTATCTTTTCGCTGCTGGCATTTCTTCTGGTAGGCGGGATCTATGGAATCGGTCTTATTTTGTTTCATAACAATCGATCTGTTTTTACAGTGATTGCCGCAGTGTCAGTATTGCCTGCGGCAAAAATGCTGATTGCATTTCTTATGATCGCGCCCTATCATTCGCTGGAAAAAACAGAGGCGGAGCAAATTGACAGGCAGATGAAAGACATGCAGGACGGAGCGGTACTGTATGATATTTTGCTGGCTTCGGAGCAGAAGGCAATGCTTGCGGGAACGGTAGTGCTTGTAAAAGGGAATGTTCTGATGTTCGCAAAGGAGCGGGTCACACCGAAAGAGACGGAAAACTATATGAGAACGCTTCTGAAACAATATTCTTTTTCCTCTGTGAAACAATATACGGATTTCGGGCAATTTATGGGAAGACTCAGTTCTCTCGCAAGGGAGAAAGAAGGCGGAAAGGAAAAAGAAAGGGAAGACTTGCGTGAAAAGACAATGCGTGATAGAATAATAGGGCAGATTTTAACATACACTGTGTAATGTGAAAGGGCAGCAGATCTATGAGGCAGCTTACCATAGAGAAAAATCAGGCGGGCGGACGGTTTGATAAGTTTTTATTGAAATATTTAAATCTGGCGACTTCCGGATTTATACATAAAATGTTACGAAAAAAGAATATTACCCTGAATGGGAAAAAAGCGGACGGTTCAGAAAAATTACAGGCGGGCGATTGTGTGAATATCTATTTTACGGATGAGACCTTTGCCAAATTTTCTACGGCAGGAGTACAAAAAAAGGTGCAGACCGGTGTTTCCTTAAAGGATTGCCCGCGGGTTGTCTATGAGGATGAACATGTACTCGTTTTTGATAAACCGTCAGGATTGCTGTCGCAGAAGGCTGCGGCAGATGATGTTTCGGTCAATGAATACGCCATCGCTTATCTCCTTCATCATGGCAGGATAAAACAGGAGGATTTGCAGATTTTTTCTCCGTCTGTATGTAACCGGCTGGATCGGAATACAACGGGGCTTATCACGGTGGGTGTGACCGCACAGGGAGCGAGAAGTCTTTCGCTGGGATTTAAAGAGCGTACTTTCGATAAGTATTATGTATGTATTGTTGCCGGAAAAGTGGAGGGCAGACATCGCGTGGCGGGTTATCTCACAAAAGATGAGAAAAACAACCGGGTGAGTCTTTCTGAAAAACCGGAGGGCACAAAGGGAGAACAATATATCGAGACAGAATTTGAGGCACTGGAATATAACGGTGCATGTTCTATGTTGAAAGTAAAATTGATTACCGGAAAAACCCATCAGATCCGGGCTCACCTTGCAAAGGAGGGGCATCCGCTACTGGGTGATTTTAAATATGGAGACAGGAGATGGAATGAGACTTGCAAAAAAAAGTACGGAATTTCATTTCAACTGCTTCATTCTTATGAATTAAAATTTCCGACTCTTACAGGTCCTTTGGAAAAATTATCAGGGGTGACTTTGCGGGCGGACTTGCCGGAAATCTATGAGAGAATTATGAAGGATCCGTCATTCTGAAACCGTGGTAATTTTTACAGGCGGTGGATTCGATCGGAGTGCCGTTGAACCTGTGTTTTTGAACGGCACTCCGATTCAATCTCCCACCTCTATAGGTGGTGAGTAAAGAAAGGAAACTTACGTAGGTGGGAGTTTGAATCT
>CADBTR010000089.1 GCA_902797675.1 uncultured Lachnospiraceae bacterium | reverse complement strand
GGAGATTCAAACTCCCACCTACGTAAGTTTCCTTTCTTTACTCACCACCTATAGAGGTGGGAGATTGAATCGGAGTGCCGTTCAATCTGAATGAATGATATTCTGCATTCTTTATAATGGTATTATTCATAAATCGGATATTTATCCGTCAGTTCTTTCACAAGTTTCATCGCTTTTTCCTTATTAGCGTCCACATCTTTTACGAGAAGTGAGATTGCCTCAGCGATCACATCCATATCCTCCGTCTTCATTCCTCTTGTGGTAACAGCCGGTGTTCCAATACGGATACCGCTTGTGACAAACGGAGATGCCGGATCCTTTGGAATGGTATTCTTATTGCAGGTAATATTGGCAGCGTCAAGCAATTTCTCGCACTGCTTTCCTGTAATATCCATATTTCTTAAATCCACTAACATCAAATGGTTATCGGTTCCGCCGGATACCAGATTAAAGCCTCTGTCTGTCAAGCCCTTGGCAAGCGCTGCGGCATTCGCCTTTACATTCTTCATATATTCCTTATAACTGTCATCCAGTGCTTCCTTAAAGCATACTGCCTTTGCCGCGATCACATGCATCAGCGGACCGCCCTGGATTCCCGGAAATACTGCCTTATTAAAATTGAATTTCTCATTGATCTCATTGCTTGAAAGGATCATACCGCCTCTCGGTCCTCTGAGGGTCTTATGTGTGGTAGTGGTTGTCACATGCGCGTAAGGGATCGGGCTCATGTGAAGTCCCGTTGCCACAAGACCTGCAATGTGCGCCATATCTACCATAAGATATGCGCCGACTTCGTCTGCGATCTCTCTGAATTTCTTAAAATCAATCTCTCTCGGATATGCGCTGGCTCCGGCAACGATCAATTTCGGCTTGCACTCTTTGGCAATGCGGAGAACCTCATCATAATCGATCCACCCCTCTTCATTCACGCCGTAAGGCACAACGTTAAAATACATTCCGGACATATTGACCGGTGAACCATGTGTCAGATGACCGCCGTCCGAAAGGCTCATTCCCATGAAAGTATCGCCCGGCTTCATGATAGCGAAGAACGCCGCCATATTTGCCTGTGCTCCGGAGTGAGGCTGTACATTGACATACTCGCAGTTAAATAATTTCTTTGCCCGCTCTCTTGCAAGGTCTTCCACTACATCCACATATTCGCAGCCGCCGTAATAACGCTTGCCCGGATATCCCTCCGCATATTTATTGGTGAGAATACTTCCCATGGCAGCCATTACCGCTTTACTTACAATATTCTCGGAAGCGATCAGCTCGATATGATCCTGCTGTCTCTTCAACTCATCGTTCATTGCCGCCGCTACTTCGGCATCATAATTTTTTACCTCATCAAATGAAAACATCTTTTTTTCTCCTTTAAAATACTATTTTTTCTCCAGTTTATCTTTTCCGCCCATATACGGTCGCAATACTTCCGGAATGCGAACGCTTCCGTCTGCCTGCAGGTTATTTTCCAAAAATGCGATCAACATTCTCGGCGGTGCCACAACAGTATTATTCAACGTATGAGCAAGGTATTTGCCATTTTCTCCGTTGACGCGGATCTTTAACCTTCTCGCCTGCGCATCTCCAAGGTTCGAGCAGCTTCCCACTTCAAAATATTTCTTCTGTCTCGGAGACCATGCCTCCACATCCACCGATTTTACTTTCAGATCTGCCAGATCGCCGGAGCAACATTCTAAGGTACGTACCGGAATGTCAAGGCTGCGGAAAAGATCCACGGTATTCTGCCATAATTTGTCAAACCATATTTGGCTCTCCTCCGGCTTGCAAACTACGATCATTTCCTGCTTTTCAAACTGATGGATCCGGTATACGCCTCTTTCCTCAAGACCGTGCGCGCCTTTTTCTTTTCTGAAACAGGGCGAATAACTGGTCATGGTGATAGGCAGCTGTTCCTCATCAATGATCTGATCGATAAATTTACCTATCATAGAGTGTTCACTGGTGCCGATCAGATACAGGTCCTCGCCCTCGATCTTATACATCATTGCATCCATTTCCGCAAAACTCATAACGCCTGTTACAACGTTGCTGCGGATCATAAACGGAGGCACGCAGTAGGTAAATCCCCGGTCGATCATAAAATCCCTTGCATATGCGATTACTGCGGAGTGAAGTCTTGCAATATCTCCCATCAGATAGTAAAAACCGTTGCCGGAAACCCTGTGCGCCGCATCAAGGTCGATGCCGTTAAAACTCTCCATGATATCCGTATGATACGGAACCTCATAATCGGGAACGAAAGGTTCGCCGAATTTTTCGATCTCCACGTTTTCCGTGTCATCTTTTCCAATCGGAACGGTCGGATCAATGATCTGCGGAATGATCATCATTTTTTCTTTCAGTTCCGCTTCCACTTCTCTTTCTCTTGCGGATAATTCATCGATGCGGGCATTATCTCTTGCAATTTCTGCCTTGACCTGCTCAGCCTCTTCCTTAAGGCCCTGTCCCATAAGACGGCCGATCTCTTTTGAAATCTTATTCTTGGCAGCCCTTAAGGCTTCCACTTCTCCCTTAAT
>CADBTR010000088.1 GCA_902797675.1 uncultured Lachnospiraceae bacterium | reverse complement strand
GTAACAAACGTGCACCCATAGCCGTCTTCGTCTTATCTAGCACCCAGAACAAAGAGCCGCGCTTCGCTTTCTCGCGCATCGTTTCGCAAAGTTCGAGATTTCTTCTGGTGGCACGGTCCAATAACATAAACTGATTGGCTGCATACGGTTTGATCGTTCGAATGTGATCCAAAGAAATCTTCTGCGTCTCCGTCAGATACTGCATAACTGCGCCTGCAGCAACGATTCCGATTGAATAATCATCTAATCCCAATCCACTTAAGGTACTGACGCCAAAATGTTCCTGCAGCGCTCTGCGGCAGCCGTCCTCATCAAAATACCAGTGATCGATCGCAGACACAGCGATACCAAGTCGTCCCCGCAAATCTTCAAGATCAATACCGGAAACCACAAAACTGTCATTGCAGATAATCTCCGATGGCATTGTCTTGCCAATCTCATCCAATAATTTATTTTCTGTATCAAACTCCGTTACATAATAATCTTCGGTTGTAATATCTACATGCGAAACGCCATACGCATTGGTCGTATATACAATACACATTAGATAATTATTTCTCGACTCATCCAGTGTATTGGTGTTCAAATTCGTTCCTGGCGTTGCCACACGGATCACTTCACGTTTGACCAGCCCTTTGGCTAACTTCGGATCCTCCACCTGTTCACAGATCGCCACTTTATAGCCCTTGCCCACCAATTTGTCAATATAAATATCCGCAGAATGAAAAGGAACACCACACATAGGAGCGCGTTCCTCTAGTCCACAGCTTTTGCCGGTTAATGTCAGATCTAATTCCTGCGAACAGGTCTTAGCATCTTCAAAAAACATCTCGTAAAAATCCCCTAAACGATAAAAGAGAATACAATCTTTGTATTCTTCTTTGGTTTCCATATATTTCTGCATCATTGGTGTAAGTGGCATGATATCCTCCGTTTATCTGTCTATTATGGTGTGCGCTTCAAAGTCCGCATCACGAATCCTGCAGCTTACAGGCATCTTCCTCGTTTGATCCCTATTTGAAATAATGAGCAGCACGATAAGCCGAGTTCTGTATTTGACAATCATCTATCTAGACCTGCTGTTGCCAACAGGTTCAAGCAACCTACCCGGAACACGACGGGCCGCCGTATCATCCCTGTTCGGTCTTGCTTCGGATGGGGTTTACATCTGCCATTTTTGTTACCAAAAATGCGGTGAGCTCTTACCTCGCCGTTTCACCCTTACCTATAAAGGCGGTTATTTTCTGTTGCACTTGCCTGGGAGTCACCTCCACCGGACGTTATCCGGCATCCTGCCCTATGAAGCCCGGACTTTCCTCACCTGCGGCCTTTCGGCACCTGCAGCCGCGATCATCCGTCCTGCTCAAAACGAAGCTATTCTACCATACTATCTGATCTTTGTCAACGGCACTTCGATTGCATACCGTTAGCCTAAAAGCATTTAACATCAAAAAGCATTTAATATCAAAAAACTCTCCTGTTTTCCTATACTAAAAAACAGCCGCCGCCGATAAATTCCCGGATCAGAGAATCCGCAGGAACTGCATCGCTTACCATTCCCAGAAAATAATCCAGGAATTTCAACATCCGTTTCCCCTCAGGATAATACGGACTGTCCACCGGTATGGCGAAAAGCAGCGGTTCCACATATTGTTTCAGTACAGACAATTCATAAATAATGGAAGAATTAAACATCACATCCGCTTCCTCCTGGAATGGAAAGATATTTCTTTCTTCTCCTCTGCGCACAGACTGCCATCTGGCAATGGTATCCTCCGCATCGGAACCCCGGGTTCTGGAATCCCTCACAATTCTCCTCAATAATCTGCAATCCGTAGACGCGATCGGATTATGCTCATCAATGCTAAGCTGCGTCATCGGACTGATATAAATCTTATATTTACTCTCCTTCGGCAACATATCCGTAAGTTTTTCATTGAGACAATGGATTCCCTCGATGACAAGAATATCTTCCTCCCCAAGTTTCAGCATATTGCCTTTATAATTTCTCCGTCCCTGCTTAAAATCAAAAGACGGAAGTTCCACGCATTCCCCTGCAAGAAGCCGTTTCATGTCACTGCAAAACAACTCCTTATCGATAGCCTCAAAGGCTTCAAAATCATATTCACCATTCTCATCCTTCGGATTATCTTCCCTGTTGACAAAATAATTATCCACTGCGATCGGATGAGGGTGAAGTCCGCATGCCCGCAGCTGAATGGAAAGGCGATGAGAAAATGTGGTTTTTCCGGAAGAGGAAGGTCCCGCGATCAAGATAAATTTGACATTCTCCCTGCCTGCCACTGTCTTTGCGATATCCGCGATCTTCTGCTCCTGCAAGGCCTCCTGCACCAAAATGATATCACTGGTTTTCCCCTGTGAGATAAATTCATTCAACGCGCCTACCGTCTCGATCTGCATCACCTTTTTCCAGCGGGAATATTCCTTGACGATTTTAAATTCTTTCTCTTTATTGGAAAATTCCGGAATTTCCTGAGGCGCTTCCTTAACCGGAAGCTGCAGCCGGAATCCCTCATCGTACAACTGCAGCGCAAAATGTTTTAAATACCCGGTATCAGGCACCATATATCCGTAAAAATAATCCTGAAATCCGTGAATCTGATAGATATTTACTCTGGAACTTCTGCGAAAACGGAATAATTTTTCTTTCTCTTTCAAGCCCTTTTGGTGAAAAAATTCGCTGGCTTCGCCGGTAGGCACCGTATGCTTCTCGAAAGGAGCTTTTTCCTCCACCAGCTCATGCATATGCGCCTCCACCTTTGCCAGGAGTTCTTCATTTAATGCCACATCGCCCTCAACGGTACAATAATATCCCTTTCCCATAAAATGCTGTACAATGACATTCATCTCCTGACCCTTACACACTTCATGAAACGCGGTAAGCATCAGCATAACGCCGCTTCTTCTGTAAGTATCATTGCCGTAAACGGTACCTGTCGTAAAGAAATCCAATTCACAATCTTTCTCTAAAGTCCATGTCAATTCCCTTAATTTATTATCTGCCATTCCAAGCACAATGTCATTTTCATATTGTTCCTGATATTCCCTCGCAATCTCCAAAAGTCTCGTCCCCTTTGGATATTCCTTTGTCTCTCCTTTTATCGTTACGGAAATCACTCAATCACCTGTATCCTTTCTGTCACATTGTTTTTTTGCTTCACGAATCAATTTTAATATTCTTTTGATTTCTTTTTGTCTTTCCAAAGAAGCAGGACTCTCCTGTACCGCTAACTTCTCTTCTATGTTTTCATACCGCCGCAACAACATGGAAAGATATTCGGATAAAACCGGGTCTTTCTGCCCGAGCAGCAATTTTCCGAATTCCTGCTCTGCTTCCCCCGTTTCTTCCACACCGTGCACGGCTCTCAAAACAAGATAATATTTCCCTCCATCCTTTATCATCGCTTCCCTGTCGATCTTCCGGCCGTTTTTTTCAAGATATCTGCGCACTTCGCCCCATTCCGAATGCGGTGATAAAACCAGTGTTTTTGCAGAATCCGCAACGTTCTTTCCCCGCTGCAGGATCCGCACCGTCAGATCGCCGCCCATTCCGGCGATCACCAGAGTTTCCGCTTCTTCCGGTCTTAATTTTTCCAACCCGTCCGACAGGCGCAGTTCCATTTTATCCTCCAGCCCCTGCTCGCTTCTGTGCAAAGCCGCACGTTCCAACGGTCCCTCATTGATATCCAAGGCATAAGCTTTTTCCACGATCCCCCGTTTTAATAATTCCAGCGGTACATATCCATGATCCGTACCGATATCCGCAACGCTTTCACATGGGGGCACAAAATCCGCCACCAGCTGTAATCTGTGTGATAATCGCATGTTTTTTCCCCTTAATTATCCAAAAAATCCCGTAATTTCCGGCTCTTGTTGGGATGCTTGATCTTCCACAACGCTTTCGACTCAATCTGCCGGATACGCTCTCTCGTCACATGAAATTCCTTTCCCACTTCCTCCAATGTCCGCTCTTTTCCGTCTTCCAGTCCGTATCTCATGATCAGAACACGTCTTTCTCTCTCCGTCAACGTATCCATCACTTCGATGAGTTTTTCCCTTAAAAGAGTATTGGTTGCCTCCTGCATCGGAGTTTTGATATGTTCATCCTGAATAAAATCTCCAAGATGACTGTCGTCCTCCTCACCGATGGGCGTTTCCAGCGATACCGGCTCCTGGGAAAGCTTCAAAATCTCATTGACGCGTTCCTCGGTATACCCCATGCGCTCCGCAATCTCCTTAGGCTCCGGCTCTCTCCCTAATTCTCCTAACATCTCCCGCTGCATGCGCAGCACTTTATTGATGGTATCCACCATATGCACCGGAATCCGGATGGTACGGGACTGATCGGCAATCGCTCTGGTAATCGCCTGTTTAATCCACCATGTCGCATAAGTGCTGAATTTATAACCTTTGCGGTAATCAAACCGCTCAACTGCCTTCATCAATCCGATATTTCCCTCCTGGATCAGATCCAGAAATAACATTCCACGCCCTACGTATTTCTTGGCAATGCTCACAACAAGACGAAGATTTGACTCTGCCAGCTGTTCTTTTGCCAGCGCGTCCCCCTCTTCCATTCTTTTTGCGCATTCGATCTCTTCCTCTGCCGTCATTAACGGATATTTTCCCATTTCCTTCAGATAAAGCCGCACCGAATCATTCAATCCCGCTGTCTCGTCGATGTCAAGATTTTTACTCTCCTCCTCAATCTTTTCCATCTCCTCCAGCATATCATCGTCCAGATCCGGCATGTCATCCCGCTCATCTCTCAGGTCTTCTTCATCCGGCTCCTCTTCTGTCACAGGCTCATCCTCCAATTCGGAAATATCCTCTTGTGTCTGATCTTCATATTGCCTTTCGTTTTTCATTACGTTCCACCCTTCCCGGACCTACAACGAAATATGAAGCGTTTGTAGCTTCTGTTGCTGTCCGATAATTTCCTGCATCTTTTTCACATCCGTCACAGTCCTCAGCTGCTGATCCAGACTGTGCTTCCGTATCTGCAACACCGTCTCATTTAACGCCCGCTCTTTCTCACTTCTTGATAATTCCTCTCCAAGAGGCATATGAAACAATGCCGATACTTCCCGATGTTCTTCTTCATTCTCAAATTGATCCATGATGCCTGCCGGATTCATCTCTCCGTTTCGGATCTGCCAAAACAAAAGTCCCGCCGTTTTACGGTACAGCGGCTCTGTAAAATCATCCTCCGAAATAATCCCGGTCAATTTCTTTAATAACTCCGGTTCATCTAAGATCCACGTCAGCAAAATACGCTGCGCCTGTATAATTCCGCTCTCTTTCTGTTTTTTTCCTCTCTTTTCGGAAGCACCTCCGGTTTCTTCCGGTTCTCTGTCCGCAGTCTGCTTTCGTTCTTTCCCCTGATAGGTATATGCCAGTTTATTTACCATTTTACGCAGATCGCCTTCCGGAATCTGATATTCTTTTCCGACCGTTTCCAGATAGACATTGCGCTCTAACTCGTCCTCAAATTCCAAAAGCCGCTTTGCGGTTTCCCGATAAAAGGCAGTTCTTCCGTCCGGCTCCTGCAGATTGAATTGTTCCCGCAACCGGTCGATCTCATACAAAAATCCGTTTCTCGCCTGTTCAATTCTCTGCTCGTAAGCATCTCCGCCCTCATTTTTGATAAATTCATCCGGATCCTTGTAAGGTCTCATATTGACTACCTTTGTATTCAATCCTGCTTCTTTCATCATAGGAAGCGCGCGAAGCGCCGCTTTTACGCCGGCGCCGTCACTGTCATAGGTCAGATATACCTGATCCGTATAGCGTTTCAATAAAAGGCATTGTCTGGAGGTAAATGCGGTTCCGAGAGATGCCACCGCATTGTCAAATCCCGCCTGATGGAGCGCAATCACGTCCATATATCCCTCACAGATCAAAAGACTCCCTCGCCTGCTTGTCCTGGCATAATTCATGCCGTAAAGATTCCGGCTCTTGTCAAACAATGCAGTTTCCGGAGAATTCAGATATTTGGGCTCTCCCTCTCCCATGACACGGCCTCCGAAGCCGATCACCTTATGATTGATATCCATAATGGGAAACATGACCCGGTTGTTGAATTTATCATACACTCCCCGCTCCCGGTAGACAAACAGACCGCTCTCTTTCAGCACCTCATCCTGATATCCTTTTCCCCGTAGATAACGATACAGATCATCCTTATAATTAGAAGAATATCCAAGACCGAATTTTACGATAGTCTCATCCTTCAAGCCTCGTCCGTTAAGATACTCATATGCCCTGACACCCTTGTCGCTCTTAAGCAGATGATGATAATACAGGGCAGCTTCCTTATTCACCTCATAAAGTTTTGCCTTAAGTCCCGCCCGTTGTTTTTCTTCCGGCGTGTATTCCGCCTGAGGCAGACTCATTCCTGCTCGTTCCGCCAATACCTGTACTGCCTCCGGAAATGAATAATGTTCATATTTCATGAGAAAGGTAAAAACATTTCCTCCCTCACCGCACCCGAAGCAATGGAAAATCTGTCTTTGCCCGTTAACGGAAAAAGAAGGGGATTTTTCATGATGAAAAGGACATAATCCAAAATATGTGCTTCCTTTCTTTTTTAATTTCACATATCCTGAGATCACATCTACAATATCATTGCGATTTCGGACCTCCTCGACAATATCATCTGAATAATACATAACTGATCCTCTGCTAATATATGCGATAAAATACAAAAATATGACGAAATTTTTATCCCGGAAACTTTCTTATCCCAAAGCTCCCGCAAGAGCAATCTCCATCATATCGCGAAAACCGGTCTCCCTCGCCTTCGCATCTATCAGTTCTCCGCTGACAAAAGAATCCGAGATCGTAAGCAGACACGCCGCCTTCCCGCCGCAGACCTTCGCCACGTGAAACAGCGCAAAGCTCTCCATCTCTACAGCAAGGCACCCTTTCTCACTGTGTAACTTCTTATAATAATCCGGATCTCCCTGACGATAGAACACATCCGTACAATGTACCGTCCCCTGATGTACTTCTTTTCCCAACGCCTTTGCAGTCTCTTCCAGTTTACCGGTAAGCGCAGGATCCGGTGTTTCAAAATCACAATCTCTTCCATCCATCGTATGAGCGAAAGAAGATTCCGTATAGGAACCGGTAACAAGCAAGGTGTCCAAAACCTTGCACTCCGGGCAATAAGAGCCTGCCGATCCCACTCTTACAATCTGCTTCACGCCGTATTCACGGTAAAGCTCATAAGCATAGATTCCCATGGAAGGCATCCCCATACCGGAACTGATGACCGAGATTCTCTCTCCCCGGTAAAGACCGGTATAGCCATACATATTTCTTACATCATTTACCATCGTTACCTGTTCCAAATATTGTTCTGCAATATACTTTGCCCGCAAAGGATCTCCCGGCATGATCACATATTCCCCGATCTGTCCAACCTCTGCGCGATTATGCGGTGTCGGCATAAAACCACTCCTTTCCTGACAGTAAAAATAAGAATTCACCCACTATACAACTCGTTTCAGTATATCATACTATTTCCTAAAAAGCAAGCAAAAACACTGTCTTTGAACGGCACTCCGATTCAATCTCCCACCTCTATAGGTGGTGAGTAAAGAAAGGAAACTTACGTAGGTCGCAGGGCTAAAGCCAT
>CADBTR010000087.1 GCA_902797675.1 uncultured Lachnospiraceae bacterium | reverse complement strand
TAGCCCGCTACGCCTCTTTCGGCTTCTTTGCATATGGAAAAATCACCTGCGAAATAAGAACCAGTTACTTAATTTACGCTGTACTAGATAATGTATTATGTACCGGGAGCATGGAGGGCTTTATGGAACAAAAGAAAGAGGAAAAAAAGCTTTGGAAGATTTTGTTTCTTATTTATCATGGGATTGTGATTGTTGTTTTTTCGGCTGCGATCGTATTGCTGTTGATGCCGAATGCAAAAAAAATGTTGTTGAAAACGCCATTTGGAAAATTTCTTGTAAAAACACAGGTATCAGAGAAAACCTTTGAAAAGGTGCATGATGAGGAATTTGATAAAAAAGAGATTATAGAAAATAAGGATATCGATACGGAAGTGATGGACAAGTATTTAAATATCGCTTTATTTGGACTTGACAGCAGAGAACAGAGCCTGGATGAAACAAACAGCGATACGATCATGATCGTGAGTATTGATAAGACAAGCAAAAAGGTGAAACTGGTTTCTGTTTATCGTGATTCTTATCAGAAAATATATCGTCCCAATAATGCGGAACGGTATTTCAAGATCAATAATGCCTATGCTTTGGGTGGAGCCGAGGGCGCGATCAATACATTGAATCAGAATTTTGATCTTGATATCGGGGATTATGTGGCAGTGAATTTTAACGGAATTGCCACGATCATTGATCTCTTAGGCGGCGTGGATGTGACGATCACGGATGAAGAGCGGAATTATATCAATGGTTATCTTACAGAGACGAGAAAAATCACGGGGCTTGACGCAGATAATGTGGATTGGGCGGGAAAGGTTCATTTAAACGGACTTCAGGCGACTGCATATTGCAGGATCCGATATACAGCGGTGTATCTGGAAGACGGAACGGTTTATAATAATGATTTCGGGCGTACGGCAAGACAACGGCTTGTTCTCACACAGCTGGTGGAGAAAGCCAAAAGCGCCGGACTGAGTCAGGTGATGAATATCTGCAAAGAAGTATTTAAATCTGAAAATAAGATATTTAAGACCAGCATGGAATATGAAGAGGTAATGGATCTGATCCCGCTGGTGCTTGATTTTAGTCTGGATTCGACGAAAGGCTATCCGTTTACTTATGATGATGATGTCACCATCAATTCCGCGTCCTGCATTGTGGTAAAGGGGCATGCATATAATGTGGCGAAACTGCATGAATATCTGTTTAAAGATCAGAATTATCAGCCGTCTCAGATGGTATGGAAGATAGATGAGAAACTTGCAGGTCTTACGGGACTTCGAGCGGAATTATTGCCGGAGGATCAGGGAAATGAAAAATATCAGATTTATTTAAAACATGATTATTCTAAGGTCTACGATGATGAGGAAGATCAGGAAGAACGTGTTACGAAGAAAAAAACGGGAAGTTATGACGACGATGATGATGATGACGACGATGAAAAGAGCACAAAGGAAAGAGCAAAGTCAAGTGTAGAGGATCAGGATATGGAAACGGAGTCCGAGACGGAGCCGGAAACTGAGATGGAGGAAACCACTCCGGTAGAAGAGATGACTCCTGAGACAGAACCAATGTCGGAGGAAACGACACAGGAGGAAATTACACAGCCGCAGAGTACAGAGGAAGTTACAACAGAACAACAGATGGAAGTTGAGACCACGACCGCACAAACGGAAACAAAGATATCAGGAGAGCAAAGTAATGAGTAAAAAAAATGATATGGAAGAGTTTGAATTTATCGATTACGACGATGAGCCGGTGAGGAAAGATAAAAAGGGCAAAATGAAGAATTCAAAAAAAAGAAAGAGAAGTTTTTTGGAGAAACTGGTGATCTTTATTGAGACCATTGTGGCGTTGGTGTTTGCTCTTGCGATTGTTGTCTATGCGACGCCGAATATGACCAGCAAGATTTTAAACAGTTCTTTTGGAAAGACTTTTCTGGCATCGAGTTTTGGACAAAAATTCATGTCCGGAATGATGAAGGAAGAAGATTATAAAAATATTTATGATGAAGATTTTTCAAAGCAGGATCTGACACAGAATGAAGAACTGGATCTGAGTATTCTGGATGATTATATGAATATCGTATTGATGGGACTTGATAACGGCTCCGCCAAGGAACGTATTGCAGGCGGAGACAGTTGTGACTGTATTATGATCGTCAGTATTCATAAAGAAACAAGTGATGTGAAGATCATGTCGATCTATCGTGATACGTATTTGAAGATCATCGGAGCAGACGGCAGATTCCGGAATTATTTTAAAGTAAACAGTTCCTATGGCGGCACCAACGGCGGTGCTGCAGGCGTGATCAATACATTGAATACAAATCTGGATTTGAATATTCAGGATTATGTGATGGTGAATTTTAACGGAATCGCAACGATCATTGATCTGCTGGGCGGTATCGATGTAAATCTGACAGACGAGGAAGTCTTTTACATCAATGGTTATCTGACCGAGACAAGAAAGATCACGGGAATGGATTCGCCGGATGTGACAACATCGGGGCAGAATATTCATCTGAACGGACTTCAGGCCACTGCATACAGCAGAATCCGTTATACGGAGATCTATCTGGATGACGGTACCGTATTAAATAATGATTACGGTCGCGCTGCAAGACAGAGAAATGTGATCACAAAGATGGTGGCAAAGGCAAAAAATGCAGGTCTGACAAATGTGTTGAAGATGTGTGAAACCATTTTTAAATCTGACGAAAAAATTTTTCAGACAAGTATTCCGTATACGGATGTGATAAAATTAATTCCGGTTGTTTTGAATTTTTCCTTTGGAGAGACGGGAGCCTTTCCGGCGACCATTACGACAAGCGAAGAATTGGGTATCACATTGCCTTCCGGTTCGACGGTAATCGCGGCAGGGTTGGATTATAATGTAATTCAGCTCCATAAGTTCCTGTTCCCGGAAGAGAATTATTCTCCGTCAAATACCGTATCTGACATTAGCCGGGATATCTATGAAGAAACCGGTGCAAGAACAAAGCGTCTGGAGACGGAAACAAATTCAGATGAGTATTAAAAAGAATGGAAATTCCATAAAAGAAACAATTTTTCTTCACATTTTTAACACAAACCGTTGGTAAAATTCCAACCATAGAGTTTGAAACAGGCATAAGATATGCAGAAACTCAAATATCAGGAAAGTGAGGAAGATTGATATGAGCGAAGAGTATTTCAGAGGTATAAATGAACAGCCGGAGGATACAAAAAACGGCGAAGAGAATTTGGAAAGTGAGTTGAGTTTCAAAACAGAGGCAGATGGAGAAACGACAGATTTTGTCAGGATGACTTCGGACGCTGTCGGAGAGCAGGAAGACACTGTGACAGAGAATGTTATGCAGGCGGAAGATGTGTATGAGAACAGTACGCAGGAGAATTTTGCGCCGGATGACAGAACACAGATGTATGAGCAGGCGACTAAGGAAAGCCAGACATCACAGGCATTTAACAGTGCATATTCTACAGGAAATACATGGCAGCCGGGAACGGGCGCAGCTTATGTGCAGGAACAGCCGAAGAAGAAAAAGAAGAGAGAGAAAAAACCGGTTACCATGGGCAGGGTGGCAGGCACCTGTACAGCATTTCTGATGGCAACGGTTTTGATCAATGCGGGCGTTACGTATGCGGCACTTCATTTTAATATCGGAGATTATGTAAAGTCTTCTGATTATAAAAAGGGAAGCGCCATTCTTTCTACACAGAGTAATATCAGCGAGAAGTTGAGCGAAAAATCGGAAGTAGTGACGGCAAGTACGAATACCTCCGGCGATCTTTCGGTTGCGGATGTAGCTGATGCCGTAATGCCGGCGGTTGTGGCAATCACAAGCACATCGATTTATCAGTCTTCTTCCAATCCGTTCATGTATGGAGGAAGTTATCAGGTAAGCGGCGCAGGATCCGGAATTATTATCGGAATGAATGATACGGAATTATTGATCGTGACAAATAATCATGTGGTGGAAGATACCACAAGTCTTACAATTGAGTTTGTAGACGGTGAAAGCGTTGACAGCGCTTATGTCAAGGGAACAAATGCTTCTAACGATATTGCAGTGGTGGCAGTTAAACTGGAGGATATCAGCGATGATACCAGCAAGGCAATCCGGATTGCAACACTTGGTGATTCCGACGAGATGGAAGTGGGCGACCAGGTAGTTGCCATCGGAAATGCGTTGGGATACGGACAGTCTGTGACGGTAGGATACGTCAGCGCGTTGAATCGTACCCTTGAAACGGAAGACAGTTCCATCGAGGCAATTCAGACGGATGCATCCATCAATGGCGGTAACAGCGGCGGCGCGTTGATCAACATGAAGGGCGAAGTGATCGGAATCAACTTTGCAAAGCGTTCATCATCTTCCTATTCTTCCGCAAGTATCGAGGGAATGGGTTATGCAATCCCGATTTCACAGGCAAAAGATATTATCAATGAGCTTATGAACAGGGAGCCGAAAGTTGCAGTGGATGAAGATGAAAAAGGTTATATCGGCATTACTTCCGCATTGACCATTGATTCCGACACCAGCCAGATGTACAATATGCCGAAAGGGGCATATCTGAAGGGAATCGCCGGGGGAAGCCCGGCAGACGAGGCCGGCATTCAGATCGGAGATGTAGTGACGGCAGTGGATGGCGAAGATATTGATTCCTTTGATGATCTGCAGGAAGAGATGACTTACCATGCGGCAGGAGATACGATTACGCTGACAGTTCAGAGAGTAAAAGGAAATAAATACGTGGAAAAAGAGATCAAGGTAACTCTTTGTACCCGGGATGAACTGGAGAAGCTGATGAAGTAGTTTCTGTTTACAGTAATTTCATATTAATTTATCTTTACCAATTGAAGAAAATAAGATAGAATAGATAGGGATGAAAGTTCCTATCTATTTATCTTTGAGCATAAAAAAAACGCAGAAAATTAGACATAACTGTTGCTGAAAGCCTGATATTTGCGGGCTTAGAGATTTCGAGAAATCATTAATATTTAACGGAGGAAGAAATGAGTACAGATTATAATCAGGATAACAATTATGAAAAGATTTGCTATATATGCAGAAGACCGGAGAGCAAGGCGGGAAAGATGCTCGCCATGCCGGGAAATATCTGCGTGTGTCAGGACTGCGTTCAAAAGACTGTGGATATGGTAAGCCATGCCGGATTGGGTAATTTGCCGCCGGAATTAAAGAATTTTCCGGGGATGAGCCAGTTCTTCGGACAGCAGGAAGAGCCGTCCGGAAATGTAGATTTAAAGAAAAAAGAAGATACTGAGGGGGAGGATACTTCCAGAGAAGAAGCGGCAGCTACGGTTGTGGAAGAGAAGGAAAACGGAGAGGATAAGGAGGATCAGAATACAAATCCCTTTGGAAAAAACGGATTTCCGAATATCAGTTTTCTGAATTTCGCGGATTTTCCCGGAATGGCAGGACACCAGAGGGTAAAACGGACGCCGAAGGGGGAGAAGAGGAAACCTCCGGTAGATCCGGAAAAGATTCTTCCTCCTCATAAAATAAAAGAAAAGCTGGATGAATATGTCGTCGGTCAGGAACAGGCGAAAAAGGCCATTAGCGTGGCGGTGTATAATCATTATAAGAGGATTACCAATCAGGACAGCATGGATGGCGTGGAGATTGAGAAATCCAATATGCTTATGATCGGACCTACCGGTTGCGGAAAAACATATCTTGTAAAGACTCTTGCAAAGATTCTCGATGTGCCCCTTGCCATTGCCGACGCAACCTCACTTACGGAAGCGGGGTATATCGGTGATGATATTGAGAGTGTGGTATCAAAATTGCTGGCGGCAGCGGATAATGACGTGGATCGGGCTGAAGTCGGGATTATTTTCATCGATGAGATCGACAAACTGGCGAGAAAGCGGAGCTCAACAAGCAGAGATATCAACGGAGAGGCGGTTCAGCAGGGATTATTAAAAGTTCTTGAGGGAAGCGAAGTGGAAGTTCCGGTGGGAGCGAACAGTAAGAATGCAATGGTGCCGTTAACTACTATTAACACGAAGAATATTTTATTTATCTGCGGCGGCGCATTTCCGGATCTGACTGATATCGTCAAAAAGAGATTGAATACGGAATCGTCCATCGGATTTAAGGCGGATTTAAAGGATAAATATGATGATGTTGACGTTCTTTCCAAGGTAACGGTAGAGGATGTGAGAAATTTCGGAATGATTCCGGAGTTTATCGGGCGTTTGCCGATTCTTTTCACATTGCAGGAGCTCACAAAAGATATGCTGGTGACGGTATTAAAGGAGCCGAAGAATGCGATTATCAAGCAATACCAGAAATTATTGGAGCTTGATGAAGTAAAACTGGAATTCAACGATGAGGCTCTGGAAGCCATTGCCGAAAAGGCAATGGAGAAAAAAACAGGAGCCAGAGCGCTGCGTGCGGTGATGGAAGAATATATGATGGATATTATGTTTGAGATCCCGAAAGATGATAATATCGGAAAAGTGACCATCACGGGAGAGTACATCAAAGGAAATGGCGGACCTGTGATCGAAATGCGGGGATGATCGCAGTCAGGTATTGCTGCTGCGCCGCAGAACTTCAAAGGAATTGTAGATATCAAGGGTACCGTATCCCCAGAGCTTTGAAGGGTATGTGACGGAGGGGCGTCTTGCGGCTCCCCGGATCAGGTAAGTCTTGATATTTCCCGCAGTGAGATAAGGAAAATTTCCATAAGTGACAGCCCATGTCAGAAATTGGGCACAGGCACCGGCCGTGAGTGCAGCACCAAGGCTGGTGCCGCTTCTTTCTTCATAGCCGCCGTTTAAACGGGGAACGGTCAGGCTGACGCAGGGCGCGCAAAGATCCGGTTTGTATCGTTCCAGCCGGGTGAAGCCCCGGCCGGAATTCTGGTAGAAAGCATTGGTGACGGAATCATAACCGGACACGGTGATCGCTTCTCCGGCACCGGAGGGATCGGTCAGAGTGCCGTCCGGATCCGGTTTTAAGAAATAGGCGGAATTTCCGATGAGGGAACGACCTGCCAGGTAAGCATGAAATACCGAAAAACTCATGTCTGAATAGACATGGAAGCGCCAGACGCCCTCTGTGGGGGCTGTGAGTCTTAAAAAAATCAATTCATTACCGGCAAAGGAGTCGGCTGTTGTATAGTAGACGGAAATTTTTGTCTGTTCAAACAGGAGAGAATATTCCTCAATCGGTCCTACTTTGACGGGGATGCGTGATAAAATCTCTCCGGTGGGAGATTCGATGGAAACAGTCAATGTAGCAGGTTCCTGTCCGAAAATTTCAAGTACAATACCGGGAACACCGGAATTGACGAAAAGTTCCATGGTTACCGGCATTGCGGAAGATTCGATCAGACCGCGGAAATGGCCGGCAGACAGACCTTCATTTCCGGTGGGCAGACAGACACAGGAGCCGGGATAAAAAGATACGCTGTCAATGGAAAAATCAAGAGCGGAAGAACCACTGTGACCGCCCAGTCCGCTGCCAAGTCCCAATGGAATGGCAATGGGCAGCCTGAGATCAATGTGTTTCTGGCGAAGATACCACAGCGCCAGCATGATGTCATTTTCCTGATAGGCAGGAACATCCCGGGAAACAAAATAATAATCCCGCAAAAAATTGCCGGCGGATTTTAATTTTACGATGATAAATTGTGCATCGGGGGCGGCACCGCAAAATTCCCGGAAAATATCTTCCGATCCGCCTGCCACGCCAGCCATATGGGTTCCGTGTCCACTCTCATCGGTGCTTGGAACCAGGGATTTTGGATCGGACGTGGCAAGAGCCCGATTGATCTCATCGGCGGTATATTCTGTTCCGTAGCTGACGCCTTCAGGCGGCGTACCGGATGAATCGGTCTGATCCCAGAGATATAGAATACGCGTTCTTCCGGAAGAATCAAGAAAGGCGGGGTGAGTGAAATCAATGCCGCTGTCGGCGATCCCGATTAAAACGCCCTGTCCCCGTAAACCTAAAATAGGTTGATTCTGGAGCTTTGAGATGCCGGAGACTTCAAGGGCAGAGGTAGTCACCTCACCGTAAAGCTTGGGAAGAAAACCGTAGAAATATGCATTTTTGGGAAGTTCCAGAAATCGCTGTACGGTAGTGTAGATCGCATAGTAGCGGCGGTTTAATTGCTGCGCGCAAATTCCCGAGAAAGAATCCAGCAATTCCTTCGTCATGGTAAAAGCCGGTACGATCAGTTCTACAATCTGATCGTCATCGGTAGTAATGTTACAGAAAAAATCCATACACAGCTCCTTTAAAGAGTGTAATTTTTACCGGTATCATTATATTAGAAACGGCGCAAAATGATACCCATAGAATGAAGGGATTTGTTGCTATTATTTTTACAACTTCACTATTGACTGATGAGAAAATTTGAGATAAAGTAATGTATTGTGAACAAGAAGTGAAAGCCTTTGACGCAGGTTTTGATGATAGACAGAAAAGAGGACAAAAGATCGGTATGGCAGTAAAATTTTATGCGGTAAAAAAAGGAAGGACGACGGGGATCTTTTCCACGTGGGATCAGTGCAAGGCGCAAACAGCAGGATATCCGGGAGCCTTGTATAAAAGTTTTCCTACGGCCGAGGAAGCCGCTGCTTATCTGGGATGGACGCAGATGACTGCCGAAAGCGAAGAACCCTGTGAACTTACGGCGTATGTAGACGGCAGTTTCAATACCGCCACCGGGGAATATGGAAGCGGTGCGATCCTGTTATGCGGCGGGGAGGAAATTTCACTTTGGGAGAAGGGAAATGATCCGGAGCTTGCGACCATGCGGAATGTGGCGGGAGAGATTCTGGCGTCGGAGCTTGCGATGAAATATGCATATGAAAACGGATATTCTTCCCTCTGTATTTATCATGATTATGAGGGGATTGCCAGATGGTGCACCGGTGAGTGGAAGGCAAATAAAGAGGGGACAAAACGTTACCGGGAGGTCTACCGCATGTACCGGCAGAAGATTCGGATTGAATTCGTGAAAGTGAAGGGACATTCCGGTGACCGGTATAATGATGTGGCGGATTCTCTGGCAAAAAAAGCCGTAGGGTTAAATTAACATAGAAGGGCATAGAATAAAATGAGTAAAGAAAAGGAAGTCTTATCCGGGAATAAGCGAAAAATAATGATAGCAGCTGTGATCTTTGTGACGGTAGCAATTGTAACTGCCCTGGCTCTCGGAGCCAATAAGGGCAGAAAGACGAAGGCAGAAGAGAAAAACAGCGGGAGTGTGCAGGAGCGAACAGAAGAAACCTCCCAGGAGGATATTACGACACTTGCGGATGATGAAACTATTGCATTGGAAGACGCCACTGTGGATGAGCAGATGGGGAGCATTGACGAGGAGGTAACTACGGATAGCGTTTTGGATACGCAAAAAGATGATTATCCTTATCAGATTCGTGTAAATCGCGCGGCAAATTGCGTGACGGTCTACAAGAAAGATAAAAATGGTGAATATACAGAGCCTTATAAGGCAATTGTGTGTTCCACCGGAAAATATGTGGGAGATACGCCACTTGGCGATTTCCATACATTGATCAGCTATGAATGGCTTCTGATGGTGGATGGCACTTACGGGCAATTTGCATATCGTTTTTATGGTTCTATTTTGTTTCATTCCGTACCGTATTACAGCAAGGATAAAGGGAACCTGGAATATGCGCAGTTTAATAAGCTGGGGGAGCCGGCGTCTTTAGGGTGCGTCCGGGTATGCGTCCGGGATGCGATCTGGCTGATTGAAAATTGTCCGGTAGGCACGGAAGTGATCGTATATGATGATGAGGACAATCCGGGACCGTTGGGAAAACCGGAGATGATCAAGATTCCGGCAGATAGCCCGTATCGGGGGTGGGATCCGACGGATCCGGATCCGGAGAACCCGTGGAATAATTGCAAACCGGAGATTACGGTGCCGGAGACGGTAAAGATTGCCGCAAATAAGTATTCTATGGATACGATTGTAGAACGGATCGGTGCAACGGCAACAGATACCTGTGGAAATGATATTACAGACAGGATTAAGGCGGGAGGTTCCGTAAACTTTAAGAAATTGGGAAATAATACGCTGGTGCTGACAGTAAAAGATGCGATCGGAAGAGCCGATACGAAGATCGTCAATGTGATCGTGGAGAGAACCGAGCCGATTACGAAGGCGGAGACTACTACGTCAAAGAATGAAAAGAAAACAACACAGGCACAGCAGACGGAGACATCCGCTGAAGAGATGACAACGACTGCACCTGCTCCGCCCCAGTCTTCCACGCCGGCTAAACCGACGCAGGTTACTTCGCAAACGACAACGCAACAGCAGACAACGGCAAGGAAAACGGAAGCAGGAACAACGAAAAAGACAGAACAAACTACTACAAAAAAAGAGACTCAGACGACGGCGGCAAAGACTGTCACACTGGAACTGGGCAGCAGCTCTGCGGAGGTGGTTGCGGGAACCTGCGCTTCTTTGACGGAAGTATTGCGCAATGCAGGATGCAAGGCGGTATATTCTGACGGCACGGAGGTTGCCGATGCGGCGCCTGCGACGACGGTGGCGTCCGGAACTTATGCGCTGAATCAGCCGGGAACTTATCAGTTATATGTGCGGTACAAAGATGCGGCGGGAATTTCAAGTCCGCAAGTATCATTTCAGATCAGGGTAATACAGAATCAGATTCAATTGTCTGTTAAAGAAACAGAACCGGAAGTCAGTGCCGGAGAGTATCAGAAATTGTCGGATGTATTATCAAAAATGGGATTGTCCGCAAAAGATTCCAGAGGGGCTGTGATCTCACAGCCGGCAAATATCGTGGAAGCATCGGGGACGGTTGATCTGAACACGCCGGGAGATTATGCGATGGTTTTGTCATTTACCGACAGTTACGGTGTAAAGAGCAACGGGATTGCGGTGACGATATATGTCAGATAGCAGTGAAAAAATCTTGCAAACCTGAAAAAATCATGGTAGAATAAACTCATGCAATGGGGCATGACAACGGCAGAGTTGTTGTGCCCTTTTCTTATGCGCACGCCAGCAAGATGTTTTTCTCCCGGGCAAAGCCTTGCGCGGATGACGCAGCGGGCAGGGTGTGGTCAAAAACAGGAAAATCACAGAAAGGGGCAGATATGTATACAAAACAAGAGATTTTAGATATGGTGGACGAGGAGGGAATTGAATTTATCCGTCTGCAATTTACGGATGTTTTCGGAACCTTAAAGAATATTGCGGTGACCGCAGGACAGTTAGAGGATGTCCTGGATCACGGCTGTCTGTTTGACGGCGCGGCGATTGCGGGATTTACAGATTTAGAGGATTCGGATCTGATGTTAAAGCCGGATCTGGACACCTTTGTGATTTTCCCGTGGCGTCCGCAGCAGGGAAAAGTAGCGCGGTTTATCTGCGATGTTTACAATCCGGACGGCACGCTTTTTGAGGGCGATCCGAGATTTATATTGAAAAAAACAGTAAAAGAAGCGGAAGCTATGGGATATACTTTTAATGTGGGACCGGAGTGTGAATTTTTCCTGTTTCATACAGATAATGACGGTCTGGCGACTACGCTGACGCATGAACAGGCGGGTTATTTTGATCTGGGACCGCTGGATCTGGGAGAAAATGCCAGAAGGGATATGATCCTGAACCTGGAGGACATGGGATTTCATATTGAATTTTCTCATCATGAGATCGCTCCCGCCCAGCATGAGATTGATTTTAAATATGGCGATGCCCTCACCACTGCGGATAATATCATGACCTTCAAGCTGACGGTGCGCACCATCGCAAAACGTCACGGACTTCACGCTTCCTTTATGCCGAAGCCGAAGGCAGGGCAGAACGGTTCCGGCATGCATACCAACATGTCGTTATCCAAAGACGGGAATAATATATTTGCCGATGAAAAAGATCCGAACGGATTGAGCAGGGAAGCCTATTGGTTTATTGCGGGACTGATGAAGCACATCAAGGGGATGAGCCTTATCTTAAATCCCCTTGTAAACTCATACAAGCGTCTGGTTCCGGGGTATGAAGCACCAGTATACATTTCATGGTCAGAGACCAACCGCACGCCATTGATCAGAATACCTGCCGTACGTGGAAAGAATACAAGAGTAGAGCTTAGAAGTCCGGATCCTTCCTGCAATCCGTATCTTGCATTTGCAGTCTGCCTTGCAGCCGGACTTGACGGAATCAAAAATCAGCTGACCTGTGATGAGCCGGTCAACCGGAATCATTATACCATTACCCCGGAGGAAATTGCAAAAAAAGGTATGGAACGTCTTCCGAGGACGCTTTACGAGGCGGTACGGGAATTTGAAAAAGATGAGCTGATCAAAGAGGTGCTGGGCACACATATTACAAAAAATTATTGTCAGGCAAAAAGAAAAGAATGGGAGCGGTATGAGGAACAGATAACGGAATGGGAACTCAAAGAATATCTGTATAAGATTTGAGATAGAAAAAGAAAAAGAGGTATAACATGGCGAACATTGTTGTGGCATTTCCCAAAATGGAGGACGCCGTCAATATCAGGGATCTTCTGGTACGGAACGGATATCAGGTAGTTTCGGTCTGTACCTGCGGGACGAATGTGCTCAGTATGACGGATTCCTTTGAGGACGGGATCGTCGTGTGCGGTTATCGCCTTGCTGACATGCTGTTCTCGGAACTTCGGATGCAGCTTCCGGAGAGCTTTACCATTCTATTGCTGGCATCTTCCGCAAGACTGGCGGAGGTGGATACGGAGGGCGTAATTTGCGTGGCTATGCCTTTGCGGGCAGCGAACCTTCTCAATACGATAGAAATGCTGACATTGCGAATGGCGAGAAACAGGCGGAGAAAAAGCAAACGGTCGGCGAGGCGGACGGATGAGGAGGAGAAACTTTTGAGTACGGCGAAAAAGATTCTTATGGAGAAACACCATATGGATGAGCCGGAGGCTCACCGGTATCTGCAGAAACTCAGTATGGACAGCGGAAATGACCTGATGGAAACAGCACAGATGGTGATCAGCATTATGTTGAATTAAAAGAGGAGCCAGATAATAAACGATCGTTATTAGAGGAGGGAAAAATGTTTAAGATAAATAATGAATATTTAAAATTACCGGGAAGTTATTTATTTTCCACAATAGGTAAAAAAGTTGCGGCGTATACGGAAAAACATCCGCAGGAGAAGATTATAAGGCTTGGAATCGGAGATGTGACCCTGCCGCTGGCACCTGCAGTGATTGAGAGCATGCATAAGGCTGTGGATGAGATGGGAGAAGCAGCCACTTTTAAAGGGTATGCGCCGGATCTTGGATATGAATTTTTGAGAAATGCGATTGCAAAACAGGATTACCGGATGAGAGGCGCGGATATTGAGATTGATGAAATCTTTATCAGTGACGGCGCCAAAAGTGATTCGGGCAATATCGGAGATATTTTTGCAAGAGATAATAAAATTGCGGTTTGCGATCCGGTATATCCGGTATATGTGGATACCAATGCCATGGCGGGAAGAGCCGGAGATTATGATGCAAAGACAGGAAGATGGACAGATATCATCTATATGCCGTGTACGGCGGAAACAGATTTTGCGCCGGAGCTGCCGGAACAGACTCCGGATATGATTTATCTGTGCTTTCCGAATAATCCCACGGGAGCAACTATCACAAAGAGTGAATTGCAGAAATGGGTGGATTATGCAAGAGAAAAGGGGGCGGTGATCATATATGACGCAGCCTATGAAGCCTATATATCCGAAGATGACGTTCCTCATACGATCTATGAATGTGAGGGCGCAAAGGAATGCGCCATCGAAATCCGCAGTTTCTCGAAGAATGCCGGATTCACCGGAACCAGATTGGGATTTACGGTTGTACCGAAGGCGTTAAAATCAGGGGATGTGATGTTAAACAGTCTCTGGGCGAGAAGACACGGGACAAAATTTAACGGGGCGCCGTATATCATACAGAGAGCGGGAGAAGCGATCTATTCGGAAGAAGGAAAAGCGCAGACAAAGGAACAGGTTGCTTATTACATGAATAATGCAAAAGTGATCCGGGAAGGATTGGCGGATGCGGGATATTCTGTATCAGGCGGCGTAAACGCGCCGTATATCTGGTTAAAGACACCGGATAACATGACCTCTTGGGAATTTTTTGATTATCTGTTAGAGCAGGCTCATGTCGTGGGAACACCGGGAGCAGGGTTCGGACCTCATGGAGAAGGGTATTTCAGACTGACTGCATTCGGTTCCTATGAAAATACGGTCGAGGCCATTGCACGTATCCGGAAGATGTAAAAAGAGATTGACACAAAGGGTAATCTGAATTATAATCACTAGAGCGGCATAGTGCGCACATTTGCGCATTATGTCTTTAGTGCGTTTTAGAGATATGGCGCAAGTTTGACTTGGAGGACGAATATGGGAATCATAGAAAAGGTGTTCGGCACCTACAGTGAACGCGAGATCAAGAGAATCACACCCCTTGTTGACAAAATCTGTTCCTACAGAGAATCAATGATGGCTTTATCCGATGAGGAATTGAGAAATAAAACTCAGGAATTTAAAGACCGTCTCGGAAAGGGAGAGACTTTAGATGACATTCTCCCGGAGGCTTACGCGGTCGTGCGTGATGCGGCGAGACGAGTATTGAATACAGAACATTACAGAGTGCAGCTGATGGGCGGTATTATCCTTCATCAGGGACGTATCGCCGAGATGCGTACCGGTGAAGGTAAGACTCAGACCTGTCTTTTACCTGCCTATTTAAATGCTCTGGAGGGCAAAGGCGTTCATGTTGTGACGGTCAATGACTATCTGGCAAAGCGAGATGCCGAGTGGATGGGTCAGGTACATCGCTTTCTGGGATTGACGGTAGGCTGTATCCTCAACAGCATGGAAAGCAAAGAGCGAAAAGAGGCTTATGATTGTGATATCACTTATATTACAAATAATGAATTAGGCTTCGATTATCTTCGTGACAACATGGTCATCTATAAAGAACAGATGGTTCAGAGAGGTCTTCACTACGCCATCGTGGATGAGGTCGATTCCGTATTGATCGATGAGGCGAGAACACCTCTTATCATTTCCGGTCAGAGCGGAAAATCCACGAAATTGTATGAAGTTTGCGATGTTTTTGTAAGAACCCTTACCAAAGGCGTTTATAAAGAATTGTCCAAGATGGATGCCATCATGGGCGAGTCGGTTGAGGAATCCGGAGATTTCGTGGTAAATGAGAAAGACAAATTCGTCAACCTTACCGCGCAGGGCGTTGAAAAAGCGGAGAAATATTTTCATCTGGATAATTATGCGGATCCGGAGAATCTGGAATTACAGCATAATATGACATTGGCGCTGAAGGCAAATTATCTGATGTTTAAAGATCAGGACTATGTGGTGAATGAAGACGGAGAAGTGCTGATCGTCGATGAATTTACGGGACGTATCATGCCGGGTCGTCGTTTCTCGGATGGTCTTCACCAGGCGATTGAAGCAAAGGAGCATGTAAAGATCAAGCGTGAGAGCAAGACTCTGGCAACGATCACCTTCCAGAATTTCTTTAATAAATATGATAAGAAAGCGGGCATGACAGGTACGGCGCTTACAGAGGAACAGGAATTCCGTAATATTTACGGTATGGATGTAGTGTCCGTTCCGACAAATAAGCCGGTTGCCAGAATTGATAAAGATGACGCCGTATATAAGACAAAGAGAGGTAAGCTGAACGCAGTCGTAGAAGAGATCAGGGAAAGTCTTGCAAAGGGTCAGCCGGTTCTGGTTGGTACGATCACCATTGAAGCTTCTGAGGAATTGAGCGGTCTTTTGAACAAGGCAGGCATCAAACATCGGGTGCTCAATGCGAAGTATCATGAACTGGAGGCTGAGATTGTTGCGGAGGCAGGTATCCACGGCAATGTCACCATTGCGACAAACATGGCAGGACGTGGTACGGATATCAAGCTGGATGATGAAGCGAGAGCCGCCGGAGGATTGAAGATCATCGGTACGGAGCGTCATGAGTCAAGACGTATTGATAATCAGCTGCGTGGTCGTGCCGGACGTCAGGGAGACCCGGGTGAATCAATTTTCTTTATCTCATTGGAAGACGATCTGTTGCGATTATTCGGATCCGAGCGTATGGTAGCGGTATTTAACGCAGTGGGCGTGGGTGAAAATGACAGGATTGAGCATAAGATGCTGTCCAATGCCATTGAAAATGCTCAGAAAAAGATCGAGAATAATAATTATAGTATTCGTAAGAATTTGCTTGATTACGATGCGGTAAATAATGATCAGAGAGAAATTATCTACAAAGAGCGCCGCAGAGTACTGGATGGCGAAAATATGCGGGATGTCATTTATAAGATGATCAATGACGTGGCAGAGCGTCAGGTGGATATGGTGGCTTCCGATGAATTAAAACCGTCTGAATGGGATATGGGCGAATTGAATGAATTGCTTAAATCAGTCTTCCCGATGGAACCGCTGGAATTTACGGAAGAAGAGAAGAGTGCATTGACAGTTGCAAAATTAAAACAGCTGGTAAAGGAAAAAGCGGTAGAGTGCTACGAAGCGAAGGAAGCGGAATTTACAGATCCGGAGCAGATCAGAGAAGTCGAACGTATCATTTTATTGAAAGTGATCGACAGACGCTGGATGGATCATATCGATGATATGGATCAGCTGCGTCAGGGAATCGGTCTGCGCGCATTGGGACAGAGAGATCCGGTGGTGGAATTCAGAATGGCCGGTTTTGACATGTTTGAAGAAATGGAACAGGGAATTACCGAGGATACGGTAAAAGCTCTGATGCATGTTCAGATCGAGCAGAAGATCGAGCGCGAACAGGTTGCGAAAGTAACGGGAACCAATAAGGATGACACGGCAGTCAAGGCGCCGAAGAAACGCGAGGAGAAAAAGATCTATCCGAATGATCCCTGCCCTTGCGGATCCGGTAAAAAGTATAAGCAGTGTTGCGGAAGAAAAATTGTATAAAAAAATATAATTAAAAAAAAATATAAAAAAGGATGTGATTAATAATGGTAGAATTAGATAACTTTAAGTATACCTTAAACGGCTATGAACAACCATTACAAGAACTGAGGGATTCACTTTGACCTCGCCGGCAAGGAAATGAGGATCGAAGAATTATCGAGAAAGATGGAAGAGCCGGATTTTTGGAATGATCCGGAGAAGGCGGAGAGTCAGACCAGGGAATTAAACGGTTTGAAGAGTACGGTAAAACGGTTTGAGGATTTGCAGGAATTGTTTGATGAGGGACAGACGTTGCTTGAGATGGGATATGAGGAGGAGGATCCTTCCCTGATCCCGGAAGTAGAGGAAACCGTCGGCAGGTTTGTAGATGAATATGAAAATCTTCGGATTACAACCCTGCTTTCCGGTGAATATGACAGGGATGACGCAATTCTGACACTTCATGCCGGCGCAGGAGGAACAGAGAGCTGCGACTGGGCATCCATGTTGTATCGTATGTATACGAAGTGGGCTGAGCGGAAAGGTTTTGCGTGTGAAGTCCTTGATTTTCTGGAAGGTGATGAAGCCGGCTATAAGACGGTGACGATGATGATCCGCGGTGAGAATGCGTACGGCTATTTAAAGAGTGAAGCCGGAGTACACCGGCTTGTGAGAATTTCTCCTTTCAATGCGGCGGGAAAGAGACAGACGTCTTTTGTGTCATGTGATGTGATGCCGGATATCGATGAAGATATTGAGATCGAGATCAATCCGGATGATTTAAAGGTGGATACCTACCGCTCCAGCGGCGCAGGCGGTCAGCATATTAATAAAACATCATCGGCTGTCAGAATCACGCATATTCCCACCGGAATTGTGGTACAATGTCAGAATGAACGTTCCCAGTTCCAAAATAAAGATATGTGTATGAAAATGCTGAAGACACAGCTTTATTTAAAAGCTCAGAAAGAGAATGAGGAGAAAATATCCGGTATTCGCGGCGAGGTTTCGGATAACGGCTGGGGAAGTCAGATACGTTCCTATGTGTTGCAGCCTTATACCATGGCAAAAGATCACAGAACGAACGAAGAAGTCGGAAATGTGCAGAATGTTCTGGACGGCAATCTGGATCCTTTCATTAATGCTTATTTGAAATATATCAACACAAAACCACAGGAATAAACCATCAGTTTTTTAGAGGAGGGAAAAGTCTATGGAAGAGAGTAAGCCAATTGTATTCAAGCTGGATAACGAGCAGTACGGCGTTGATATTGATCGCGTGGTGGGAATCGAGAAAGAGCAGAATGTGGTCCGGGTGCCGAATTCCGTACCTTATATCAAGGGAATCATGAATCTGCGAGGCGAGATCATTGCGGTCTATAATTTGCGGAATAAATTTACAATGAATACACCGTCACCGGAACATCCTCAATATATTGTGGTGCGGATCGGGGAACACAAAGTTGCTCTTGAAGTAGACGGAGTGACAGAGATTCAAAATATTTCTTCGGAGGATATTTTTGATATGCCGGAAATCGTCACAAAGGGCGGTTTGTTATATTTCGAGAAGATTATCAGAAGCAAAACAGGTCTTGTTATGCTGATCGATGTGGATCATTTATTGACGGAAGAGGAACTGGGTATCATTGATGAGATGGTAAAACAGTAAGAAATACAGCGGAGCAAATGATATGGGAGAAGAAAAAGAAGGCAATCAGTATTACCTGATCAGGAAAAAAGCGGTTCCGGAGGTTTTGCTGAAGGTGATCGAAGCGAAAAGGCTGTTGGAGTCGGAAAAGGTGCTGACGATTCAGGATGCTGCGGAGCAGGTGGGATTAAGCAGAAGTTCTTTTTATAAATACAAGGATGATATTTTTCCTTTTCATGAAAATGTCAAGGGAAGAACGGTGACATTTGTGCTTCAGATGGATGACCAGCCGGGGATTTTATCGGAAGTGTTGAGAATTATCGCCCATTATTCGGCAAATATCCTTACAATCCATCAGACGATCCCCATCAACGGAGTGGCGTCGCTGACGTTAAGCGTGGAGATCCCGCCGCTATTGGATATGTCTCTTATGATGACGGAATTGGAAGAAAAGCAGGGGATCCAGTATGTAAAGGTACTCGCAATGGAATAAAAACACAAGAGCAGGAAAGGATGTAAACAAACAATGATTCATGTAGCAGTATTAGGATACGGCACAGTAGGTTCCGGAGTGGTAGAAGTAATTTCCACAAACCGGGAAGAATTAAAAAATCGCATCGGTGATGAGGTTCAGGTAAAGTATGTATTAGACCTGAGAGAATTTCCGGGCAGCTCCATCGAGAAGATTCTCGTACATGATTTTGAGACAATCGTCAATGACGATGAAGTAGATATCGTAGTCGAAGCTATGGGAGGTTTGAATCCTGCCTACTCTTTTGCAAAGGCATCTTTGGAACATGGCAAGAGTTATTGTACGTCAAACAAAGAACTGGTTGCGAAATACGGACCGGAGTTGCTGAAACTTGCAGAGGAGAAAAACAGTAATTTCTTTTTTGAGGCAAGTGTCGGAGGCGGGATTCCGGTGATCCGTCCGTTAAATGAGTGTCTGACGGCGGATAAGATTCTGGAAATTTGCGGTATCTTAAACGGAACGACCAATTATATCCTTACAAAGATGAGCAGGGAAGGACTTGATTTTGATACGGTTCTGAAAGAAGCGCAGGAACTTGGTTATGCGGAGCGCAACCCGGAAGCTGATGTGGAGGGATATGACGCCTGCAGAAAGATTGCGATTCTTACCTCTCTTGCCTATGGTAAGCACATTGATTTTGAAGATATTTATACCGAGGGAATTACAAAGATTACGGATGTAGATTTTAAATATGCTGCGAAAATGGGAAGAGTAATTAAATTATTCGGCAAGAGCAGACAGGAAAACGGGAAAACGTATGCGATGGTTGCTCCGTTTATGATCGATGAGAGCAATCCGTTATACAGCGTAAACGGCGTATTAAACGGAATTCTCGTAAAAGGAAATATGCTGGGAGATACGATGTTTTACGGAAGCGGCGCAGGAAAGCTGCCGACTGCCAGCGCTGTTGTATCCGATGTTGTAGAGGCGGCGAAACACAAGGGAGAAACCGTCAGACAGATCTGGAGCGCGCAGAAATTGGAATTGGGAGAATTCAAAGATTATACAGGAAAGTTCTTCGTGCGCGTAAAAGGCAGTGAAGACGAGTTGCTGGAGGAGATTACCGGATTGTTCGGAAATGTGGAAGTATTCCATGCTGATGGCGTCACCGGAGAATTTGGTTTTATTACCGGTTCTATGAAAGAGTCTGAATTTGCTTCCTGCGCGGAAAAGTGCAGGGGAATGATCACAAGGATCCGTGTTGAATAGCACTCCGATTCAATCTCCCACCTCTATAGGTGGTGAGTAAAGAAAGGAAACTTACGTAGGTGGGAGTTTGAATCTGCGGCCTGCG
>CADBTR010000086.1 GCA_902797675.1 uncultured Lachnospiraceae bacterium | reverse complement strand
TTGGAAGGACGTGGTTATATAATCTGATTTTAACGGCACTCCGATTCAATCTCCCACCTCTATAGGTGGTGAGTAAAGAAAGGAAACTTACGTAGGTGGGAGTTTGAATCTCCAACCTACGGGAATTGATGCCGCCTCCAGCAAGCAGGTCGCAGGGCTAAAGCCATGCGACATTCAATTTCTTTATTTCGCAAAATTTTTTTTTGCGAAAATTTAAAGATGATAAAGGTTATCTCTCTCCCAAATCAGTATAATGATATATAGGGAGATGTTGATAGCCTTTTTAGGTGTTGGAAATTTTAAAATTGATCGGGAATCTTTATTTTAGGAGGATATCAGGAGATAAAAAGCGTGACAAACATTTCGCTTTCGTTTATAATGATGATATAATGATAGAAAACGTGAAACGAGGTGAGAAAAGTGAGAACGATCAGTATCGGTGCACAGGGATTTGAATTTTTAAGAGAAAATAATTGTTTTTATGTAGATAAAACAGATTTTATCAAAGAATGGTGGGAGTATAAGGATATTGTTACTCTCATCACCCGCCCCAGACGTTTCGGCAAGACATTGAATATGGACACCTTGAATTGTTTCTTTTCAAATAAATATGCTGACAGAGCAGAGTTGTTTGAGGGACTCAATATCTGGAAAGAAGAGAAATACCGAAAATTGCAGGGAACGTATCCGGTGATTTTTTTATCTTTTGCAGGGGTAAAACAAAACACATACGCCGATGCCAGAACCATGATAAATGAATTACTCGTGAAGTTGTTTATTCCATATGAACGGATGCTGAAAGAGGAACGGTTTACGGAAAAGGATCGTGAATTTTACAGGCAGGTTTCCGGTGAAATGAATGATGCCACCGCCACGTTAACACTCAATACACTTTGTGAATGGGCATACCGTTATTACGGAAAAAAATGTATTCTTTTGCTGGATGAATATGATACTCCGCTGCAGGAAGCCTATGTAAACGGATTTTGGGAAGAAATGGCAGCATATATCAGAGCATTATTTAATAATACTTTTAAAACGAATCCATATTTGGAGCGGGCGATTATGACCGGTATTACGAGGGTGAGTAAAGAATCGATATTTTCGGATCTGAATAATTTAAAGGTTGTGACTACAACATCCGATAAATACGCTACGGCTTTCGGATTTACAGAAGATGAGGTATTTGGTGCATTGGATGAGTTTGGACTGTCTGATAAAAAAGAACTTGTCAAGAAATGGTATGACGGTTTTACCTTTGGAACTGTGGAGGATATCTATAATCCATGGTCTATCACCAGCTATCTGGATGATAAGAAATTTGCTCCGTATTGGGCAAATACCAGTTCCAACAGTCTGATCGGTCTGCTTATCCGGCATGGAAAGATTGAAGTGAAACAGACAATGGAAAATCTGTTGCATGGCGGATTTGTGGAAACGCCGTTGGAGGAAGATGTTGTCTTTAATCAATTAGACATGAAAGAGGAGGCACTTTGGAGTCTGATGATGGCGAGCGGTTATTTAAAGATTATCGGTATCACAGAAGAGCCGGAAACATTTCGCAAAACGTATCGCCTGACACTTACAAATTTTGAAGTGAAGATCATGTTCGAGAATCTGATCGCAGATTGGTTCGCAGATCCGGAAGTCCCTTATAATGAATTTATTCGTGCCATGCAGGCTGCCAGCTTACGGGAAATGAATATCTATATGAATGAAATCCTGTTGGAAATGGTAAGCAGTTTCGATGGCGGAAACAAGCCTTCCGAAAAACTTCATCCGGAACGGTTTTATCACGGACTGGTATTGGGACTTATGGCGACGGAGCGGAAATACGAAGTCCGTTCCAACGGTGAGAGCGGTTACGGAAGATATGATATCACCATGGTTCCGAAAGATACTGTAAGGGAAAAAGAGAAGAATTTGCCAAGCTTTGTCATTGAATTTAAATTATTCAATCCCGATGCTCCCGATTATGAGAAAACACTGGAAGATACGGCAAAACGCGCTTTAGAGCAGATTGAAGAAAAAGCCTATGATACGGCAATTTTAAGCCGGGGAATTCCAAAAGAGCAGATTTATCACTATGGATTTGGATTTGAAGGGAAGAAGGTGTTTATCGGAACGGACAGACAGCAGTAAGACGGACATAAGTGTACGAATTACAATGTAACGGAAACTTTACAACAGGTAACATTGATTCCGGAATATATTTCCGGGGAAAGGAGACACTATGAGTTTATCGGCAGAGGAAACATTGGAGAGATTGAAAAAAGGAAACGAGGAGTACCTGAGAAAGCGGGCATATACCGGAGATGTTTCGGCCGAAATATGCGAGACTACCGATTCGGAGGGACAAAATCCCTATGCGGTGATCATCGGCTGTTCAGATTCCAGAGCCATCCCGGAAGTGATCTTTAATGCGGGAGTCGGCGAATTGTTTGTCATTCGCGTGGCGGGAAATGTGATCGATGATCATCAGCTGGGAAGCATCGAGTATGCGGCAGACCACCTTCATACGAAATTAGTGGTGGTATTGGGGCATACGAATTGCGGGGCGGTTGCCGCTGCATTAAAACACAGCAGAGACGGTCATATCAAGTATATCGTGGATGATATCAGGGATGCGGTCGGAAATGAAAAGGCGGCGGACAAAGCATGCCGGCTGAATGTGATTCACAGCGTCAAAATGATTGAGAGAGATCTGGATATTCAGAAACTGGAGTCCAAAGAGGGTCTGCGTATCGTAGGTGCAGTATATGACTTAAAGACCGGAAAAGTGGGATTCTTAGATCATAATGAATGGATGGTTGACAGAGTTTTGGTTGATGCGCTTAAGAATTTATCGGAAAGCACAGATTGGGATATTGAAACATGCATGGATAATATGAAGATTCCGAAAGAGCAGCGCGAGGCATATAAGGCAGAGGTTGCACGAAACATATAAAACAGCGGTTTTTACTGTTTCTTTTAGCCGGCTTGGTTCTTTTGGCGTTGATCTACCGGAATAAGATTCATGAGTGGGAGAAGGAAATGGGGTAAACAGAAATAAATGGAAGTGTGGGAGCGGGAAAGTTATGAATAGAAATGTTTTGAATTATCTGGACGATATTGTAATGCGAAATCCTGAAAAAACTGCATTTTCGGGAGAAAGCAGCGAATTGTCTTTCAGTGAAGTGAATGATATCAGCAGAACAATCGGAACTTATCTGCACCAAAAAGGAATCTATAAAAAACCGGTGGTTGTTTTCATGCGGAGATCACCGGAGGAAATCGCTACTTTTTTGGGCGTGATCGCAGGCGGCTGTTATTATGTTCCCATTGACGAGGAAATGCCGAAAGGGCGTATGGAACTTATTTTGGATTATGTGAAAAGTCCGTTGATCCTCTGTGATCAAGATACGAAAAAAGTCGCAGAGCAATTTCAGCTTGCGGATTGTGAAGTCATTCGATATGATGAGGTGATTTCGGGAACGATTGATATGGATGCGTTAAAACAGATCCGAAAGAGAGCGATCGATATCGATCCGATCTATATTGTATATACTTCCGGTTCTACAGGTATTCCAAAGGGGGTTATTGCCTGCCACCGCTCTGTGATCGACTATATTGAACAGCTTTCGGAAGTTCTGGAATTCGGAGAGGATACGGTATTTGGCAGCCAGTCGCCGCTTTATTTTGATGCATGTCTGAAAGAAATCTATCCCACTTTAAAATTCGGAGCCACCACATATCTGATCCCGAAGCAATTATTTTCATTGCCGCTTATGCTGGTGGAATATCTCAATGCACATAAGATCAATACCATTTGCTGGGTAGTTTCCGCGCTGACTATGATAAGCGCTTTTTCTGCCTTTGATAAGGCAATTCCGCGATATCTGCATACAGTGGCGTTTGGAAGCGAGGTGTTTCCGGTCAGACAGTTTAATATATGGAAGAAAGCGTTGCCAAAGGCGACATTTATCAATCTGTACGGTCCGACGGAAACTACCGGTATGTGTTGCTATTACAAAGTGCCCGACCGGCTGTATGAAGAGGGGGAAGTCATTCCCGTCGGGCGCCCTTTTGATAATCGGGAAATTATATTGCTCAATGAAAATGATAAACCGGCAGAAGCGGGAGAGCAGGGAGAAATTTGCATCCGGGGGACGAATGTTACATTGGGATATTATAATGATTTTTACCGGACAACGGAATCCTTTGTACAAAATCCGTTGAATACTTCCTATCCGGAGATTATCTATCGGACAGGCGATATCGGAAGGTACAATGAAGAAGGGGAATTGATCTATATTTCCAGAAAAGATTATCAGATCAAGCATATGGGGCACCGGATCGAACTGGGAGAGATCGAGGCGAATGCCGATTCAATCCTGTCGGTAAGAATGTCAGCTTGTGTATACGACGAAGAACATAAAAAAATTATTTTGTTTTATGACGGCGACATTTCCGAGGTGGAACTGATGGAAAATTTGAAAGAGAAGCTTCCCCGATACATGATGCCGGCAAAGGTTGTAAAAATAGAAGAGATACCTTTTACGGCAAACGGTAAGATCGACCGGAGAGGGTTATTAAAACTGATATGATTTTTTGAACGGCACTCCGATTCAATCTCCCACCTCTATAGGTGGTGAGTAAAGAAAGGAAACTTACGTAGGTGGGAGTTTGAATCT
>CADBTR010000085.1 GCA_902797675.1 uncultured Lachnospiraceae bacterium | reverse complement strand
TGCATAAGCGACTTGCACAAAATCAGAGATTTTGGCAATCTGCTTAATCTCGCCTGCTTTGCAGCCTCGAACGGTATCTGGCTCCTCTAATAAATAGCGATAGTCTCTTATTAACTAACGATAACTTATATCCGTACTTCTTATAAGTATGGTAAAATTCTCTTCATTGCCTTCATGTTTGCTGAATCAGCAAGGGTTGCTTTTCTAAGATTTCTCTTTCTCTTTGTAGCCTTCTTTGTCAGAATATGGCTCTTGTAAGCCTTCATTCTCTTTAACTTACCTGTACCTGTCTTTTTAAAACGCTTTGCAGCCGCTCTGCTTGTCTTTAACTTTGGCATTGTTTGTTCCTCCTTAAATCTTCACTTGTTTATATTTTAACTATTTCTTTTCAGTTAAAACCATCATAATGCTTCTGCCCTCTAATTTGGCAGGTTTTTCTATTACGGAAATCTCAGAAAGCATCTCTGCAAAATCATCCAGAATATGCTTGCTGTTCTGCATATGAGCCATTTCTCTTCCCCTGAACCGCAAAGTAACTTTCACTTTGTCACCTTTTGTCAGGAATTTTCTAGCCATATTGATTTTCGTATTCAAATCATTTGTATCGATATTCGGCGATAAACGGATCTCTTTTATCTCCACTGTTTTTTGTTTCTTTCTTGCCTCTTTTTCCTTGTGTGCAAGTTCATAACGATATTTACCATAATCAATAATCTTGCATACCGGTGGCTTTGCTGTCGGCGCAATCTTTACAAGATCAAGTTCTGCTTCTCTTGCATACTTCATCGCTTCCTTTGCGCTCATAATTCCCAACTGTTCTCCGTCTTCTCCGATCAAACGAACTTCTTTGTCTCTAATCTGTTCGTTAATAAATAATTCGCTAATAGTAAGCACCTCCCCGAAAAAATAAAAGTGGATATCGAATATCCACTTTTACACATACATAAAAAGCCCTTCTATGGACTGTTCTTGCATATTTAACGCCGGTCGCCTGATTGCTTCCGGGTGAGAGCGGATACTCTGCTTTGTTTTAAATACCGCATGGCTTTAGCCTTGCGCTCAACATTTGGTATCTTAGCATATTTTGTTTTCATTGTCAAGCATAATTTTTTTCTAAAGTTTTAATCTCTCCCAATCGTATATTTCCGTGACCGTCCATTTCCTTTCGGCTGCATTTTCCCTGAAATAACAAGCTCGGAAATGATTGCTCTTGTCCGTACAGCATTGAATGTCGCATGGCTTTAGCCCTGCGACATTCAATTGTATTATTATCAGGCATTTATTATTTTTCCGATACGCGGAGCTTGCTTCCTGCAACAAATGCTGCTCCGGACAACATCATCATGGTTAAAACCAATCCTGCAAAACTATGATCACCTGTTTTCGGAGCTTTCGATACAGTCTTTGCTTTTGCCGTATCTGCAACAGTATCCGCAGCCTTTATCTCTTCCTGTGTTGTAGCTGTCGTCCCGGCTGTGCCTTCTGTCACAGCTTTCACCCACTTTGCATAAAGTGTTGTATTCTCAGACAACGTAATTGATGTCACCTTATTTGTAAAAGCTGCATCTGTATACCAGCCGTCAAACTGATAACCTGCTTTTGCAGGAACGATATTTGCCAGATCAATAACAGAACCCAATGTATTTGAAATATCAGAAAGCACATCTCCGCCCTCTGTATCAAATTTCAGGGTCGCACTCTTCTCGGCCTTCTTCTCTACTTTTACAGTCTTTGCCGATGCATAGCTATATAAATCATACGCTTTGCTTTCGGTAAAACTTTCATCGCTCAACTGATAGCCCTCTGCCACAATCGTGTCTACAATCTGCTGTGCAGTTAATTGTGTTTTTGAAAAATCAACGCTGATTCCTGCCTTGGCATCTCCCTCTGCGGAAAATGTACCGCCCGCCAGTTTCAATCTCGCATAGTTATCTACAGGAACATGAATTGCCGCGCCGCCTGAAATCGTTTCTGTAAACGTTCCTCCGTTAACAGTAACGGTTCCCTTGCCTGTCATATCATCAAAATCAATTGATGCATATATATTCGTAGATACATTGGCATCATTAATTACAAGATTTCCGCCCGAACAATACAACGAGCCTTTGTAATCGCCGCCGTTGATCGTCGTTGTTCCGCCACAGGTTCCAGTCATACCGTAAAAATCTCCGCCATTAATCACCAGCTCACCACCGCCTGATACTTCCATCGTCATATAGTCCATTGTTCCATTCATGATAGGTTCCTGAAACAAGCCATCTTCGATGGTAATCGATCCGTTTATCAACAGAATCTGCCCGTACTCACCTGATTTGATTGTCAGATTTCCCGGAGTATCTGCTGTTCCGACTAAAATACTTCCATATTCAGTCCCTGTCATCGTCTCATCTCCGGTTACCGTTGCCATGGAGCCGTCTGGTGTAATATCGGCTTTGACATCACTGTTTCCAAAACCGATTGCCATCACACATGCCAATACGAAAGTCATTAACATTGTTCCTTGTCTTTTCTTCATAGGTATTCCTCCTCGAAAAATAAAATAATATTAAATTCTGACTGTTCAGAACTCACTGCTATTCTATCGAAAATCTTATTTTCCGTCAACAAAACAGGCGTCACTAAAAGGTCACTAATCCCATATTTACAGGGGATTCCATTTTTTTCATCTGCCGCGATTTCAAAGTTTTGAATCAATTCATTCTTACTCATTCCACTCTTTTTATAAATTCTTGTCAGCGTATTTTTAACGGTTCCCGTAGTGATAAACAACTCCGCAGCAATCTCTTTCCCGCTCTTTCCCTCCAGCAAAAGTCCCAAAACTTCTTTTTCCCTCGGTGTTATACCGTAATCCATGCAAAACTTTGCCATGTACTGTTCTCTCGAAAACATTTCGACCTTTCCGTCTGTATGTACCGTGTTCCCATGATTATCATATCTGCAATAAAAATACGTCAGTAAACAAATGAAAAACACAATCAGTGTGAGCACGGTAATCAAATACTCGGACAGCAGATACTTCACGATAAAAAACATCATAAAATCCGTCAATCTTACGATTCCGTACCCCATTGCGGACAAAGCGAGATATTCTCTCCTCTCCTGCCCGAATTCCATAAACGAAACCGTCACGAACACCGTCAGAAATCCGCTTAAAATATAGTGCATGGAATACATCATATCAACAGAGCTTCCTTCTTTGACGAAAATACAGGTAATCAGCGGCAATACCATCATCAATACCATTACCATATCAAACAGATGCCTGTTTTTATCCACGAGAATTCCCGCAAGGATCAGTCCGATTGTGATAAACATCCTGTCCATAACCGTATTTCTATCTCTTCCCTGCATCAGGATTTCCAGCGAAGCAGATGCATAACTGCTGAGAATTCCCATAATAAAAATCATCACGGCAAGAACCGCCATCTTTCTTACCAGTTCATCCCTATGCAACGAATCCGGTTCTTTCTCCCATCCTGCACGATTTTCCCGCTCTTCCATGTCCAGAGGGAACGGCAGTTTCACTACCACATAAATATTCATCAGAATACACGGAACATACACAAGCATTGAGTATGCTGTGGAGAACAGATCAAGATTTGGAACCAGTGTGAGTAGAAAAGTTCCCACTGCCCCGATTACATAGCCGATTGCAAACTTCTTTCCCGGATGCTCCCTTCCGGTTCCTGCGTTCATGGCTGCAAAGTGATACGCAGCACCATACCCGCCGGCACCACACAGTAAATTCAGGATTTGCGCTGTCACTTTCACCGTCACAGATGAGCTGATCCAAAAAACACCTCCCAGCATAATCGAACATGACATAAAAACAATCCATACCTTTTTCGCATCCCGTTTATATTTGCAAAGCAGCATAAATACAAGCATCCCCGCAAGTCTTGCAAGGCTTCCGAATCCGTTCGTAATCATGCTGCTGTTATCCAGTCTTCCGGCAAGATCTGACTCCATGCTCAGAGCCATACTTCCAGACCAGAAATATCCGATTCCGATCAAAAGAATATAACTCCAACTGCTTTTATCAAAAAACTGTATCTTCTTATCCATTTTTCTTATAACATTCTCCTTAACCAGCAGATAGATCTATTATATCTAAATGTCACTCTTTTTTCAATATATCGTATTTATTAAAAAAAATGTAACTATTCAGAGCCCCAAACAACGAGAATTCCTGCGGAATTCGAGTTGTTTGGGGCTCCGGGTGGCTTCGCCACCAGTCCGGCATGAATGTCCAAGACCTTACGAATACAAATATTCGACGGTCGTTGAACATTCATGCTGCTGAATAGTTACAAAAAAATTAACAATGAAAAGTTCCGCACTGCGTCTCGTTGCTGCGCGTTGCCGTAATTCCGCGAACGCCGATTCCTGAAGCCATACAGCTGTGATGCTCATTGTAGACGCAATGTTCGGCATCGCAGTCAACAATGCTGTGAATATCCGGCATTCCCACGGAATCCGTACAGGAATCCTCCCGTCTTTGTACAAAATCAGAACATGCCGTCTCCTGATCCTTTCTCGCCTGTTCCCCCACGATCCGAATCCGGTCCAGGCTGCACCTTTCATCAATATTATGAAGACAATTCTTCACCGTACAATCCAATACAGGCATAATCATTCTCCTCTCCCGGTTTCCCGGTATTATTTAAGAGAATTTAATCTCTCATACCCGTATTGTTTCCATTCCTCTTATTTTTATTCATCCGGATCATTCATATTTCTTAAACGTATACCCCTGGCTGACGGCATAGTCGATAAATTCGCCAAGCACCTGCGCATTTGTTTCTGATACCGCATGCAGCAGATAGATCGCGCCGTTATGTAAGCGTCCTTCCATCTTCGCGAGCGCCTCCTCCTTAGATGGCTGTTTCTCCGGATCCCAGTCTGCATAAGCAAAGCTCCACATAACGGTTCGGTATCCGTAACTGGCAGTCACTGCCAATGACTGTTCACTAAAGATTCCTGCCGGCGGACGAAACAGATACATATCAAATCCGCAGACTTCCCTGACATACTTATGCAATTCCTCGAATTCCTCAAGCTGCTGCCTCGCAGACAGCGAAGGCATGCCGTCTTTCGGATGGGTCACGCTGTGATTTCCGATCACATGTCCCTCAGATACCATTCGCCGCAACAATTCATTTTGTTCTTTGGCGTAAGGCATCGTCACGAAAAATACGGCGCTCACCCCTTTTTCCTTCAACGTATCCAGAATCTGTCCGGAATAACCGTTCTCATAGCCCTCATCAAATGTAAGATAGATCACTTTCTCATTTTCCTTTAGGAATTCCGCTTTCAAATCGTGATATTTTTCCTGAAAGGCGATACAAGCCAAAGGTCTGTGATCTTCTCCCGCCTGCACCCCCGGGCCCCAGGTCACCACATCATTGGAATACTGCAATGCCTCATCAAGAGAAAGAGCAGGCGGCTCCCTGTGCCCCTGCTCTTTTGTATTCTCACTTATTTCCTTTTGGGAATCCGGTTCGGTCGCTTCCCTGTGTATCTTTTCTTTTTGCTCTTTTGTCTGCCCTTTCGACTCATCTGCCGAATGATGACACGCAGAAAGAAACAATACCGTTGCTCCCATGATCATCCACAACAGAAATAGGATTTTGTTTCCTCTGTTTTTCCTGTCTTTGCTGTTATTCACCGAAAAATCGCACCTTTTTTATCATCGGTACATCCTATGCACCGGGATTGATTTTTATGACCCATGCTATTCTGTTCTCAGTGCAACTACCGGATCTTTCTTGGAAGCCATTCTCGACGGTACAAGACCTGCCACCACTGTCAGGAACATACTGATCAATACAAGAATCACCGCGGCTTTCCATGGCAATATGGCGATACGGTCGATATCAAATCCGTTCTTTACTACAATGTTGATCGGTATACAGATTAATAATGATACACCGATTCCGATGATTCCGGATACAAATCCCTCGATCAGAGTTTCCGCATTAAATACGCGCGATACATCTTTCTTGGATGCGCCCACGGCACGAAGGATACCGATCTCCTTTGTCCGCTCCAATACGGAAATGTAAGTGATGATCGCAATCATGATCGACGAAACAATCAGCGAGATCGAGACAAATCCGATCAGAATATAACTGATGGCATTGATGATCGTTGTCACGGAGGAAAGCATCAGACCGATATAATCGGTATAAGAGATGGAATCCTCCTCCGATACGGAATCATTGTATTTCTTGATAATATCGGAAATCTCGTCTTTCGCCTCAAAATCCTTCGGATAAATATTAATGTTGCTTGGCTTATCAAGATCTGCAACGCCAAGGAGCACAAGGTTTCCGTCATAAGTATTTTCTGTTTTTTCCTGCATAAACAGACTTGTGATGGCAGGATATTGCTGTGCCAGATTCATGGCTACCGCGCGGGCATCTGCTCCCTGTTCCATCATCGAACCCATTTCCGTCTGGATATTCATTAAGTCTTCTTCTGTAATGGCTCCCTGCTGAATCAAGCCTTGCAATGCCGCCTGAAACTCCTCCGGAGTCATTTCCTTCGACTGACCGGAATCCTCCGTATCAAATGCAATTCCGGTAAATATATCGGTTTCCGGATGTGCTTTCTGCTCTTTTACGATCTCCGAATCATTGATCTTTCCGATCAGATACTTCATCAGATCCGCACTGTAAAAAACCGTTCCCGTTTCCTTTATCTTATTGTCTTCTTTCGGGCGTATAATTCCCACTACCGTAAGTTCCGGACTGTTTTCCAGTACCCCTTTCATATAAAGCTCGTCATCGCTTTTATCTACCCAGATCTCATTTTCCTTCGCATAGCGATCGGTATTGATCAGCAGCTTAAATTTGAGATTCATGATATCTTCGTAGGAATAATTTGTCTGCTCCTTCGCTTTTACTTCATTTCCGGCGTAGATCTCCTTCATCATATCCTTTAACTCGGAATCATCGAGAATTCCAAGCGTATAAAGACAATAATCGCTGATCTGGTTATTCTGATCCACAGCCACCACGACCTCGTTATAAGCCTGTGGCAGATGTCCCTCCACCACATCATAATTTGCCTTGATGATCTTATCATTCTTGGATAATTCCGACCATACATCAATGCCGGACTGGGATTTCGACATGGAGGAATAGGACATCATCGCGCTTGAACTTTCACCGACGCCCATTCCCATCATGCCGCCCATGCCGATATGGTCAAATACCTGGCTTGGATTGACCTGTTTCACGCCATCCTGCATATCTGCGCTGTAGACATTCAATGTAGTGGAATAATTATACGTAATGTCTGTGGTCAGTTCCTTGACACCGTTTTTTTCGTCTTCTATGAACGCCTTAAAATCTTTCAGGTTGTTTTTCTTTGTTTCCTGCATCATGGTATCAAGCATCTTAGTCACGATATTGTTGGAATATACCCTGCGTTTGTCCTGATTTTCCACATCATCCGACTTCATATTCATTCCCATCATCAATGTCATCATACCGGACATGTCAACGGTTGATTCCTGAATACTGATGGGATAACTGGAGAGTGCCTCCTCCTCTGTCTTTGTAATATAAGTCTGAACACCGTTTGATAAAGCCAGGATCAATGCGATTCCGATGATACCGATGGAGCCTGCGAATGCCGTAAGGATCGTTCTTCCCTTCTTTGTCATAAGGTTGTTAAGACTTAAAGAAAGGGCTGTAAAAAATGACATGGAAGCCTTCTTTTTTCCGCTCTCCTGCGGTTGTTCCTCTTCCTCCGCATGATACGGATTGGAATCATCCGTCACCTTTCCATCCAGCAGCCGGATGATTCTGGTAGAATATTGTTCCGCCAGATCCGGATTATGGGTTACCATGACAATAAGTTTATCTTTGGAGATTTCCTTTAAAATCTCCATGATCTGAATACTGGTCTCCGTGTCTAAGGCTCCGGTGGGTTCATCGGCAAGGATAATATCCGGATCGTTGACTAGTGCCCTTGCGATCGCCACACGCTGCATCTGTCCGCCGGACATCTGATTGGGACGCTTATGAAGCTGATCTCCGAGACCGACTTTATTCAACGCCTCTGTAGCCCTGGCTCTCCGCTCGGATTTTGAAACGCCGGAGAGGGTCAGCGCGATCTCCACATTTGCCAGCACCGACTGATGAGGGATCAGATTATAGCTCTGAAAAACGAAACCGATGGAATGATTTCTGTATGTATCCCAATCTTTATCTTTGAATTTTTTCGTGGATTTTCCATTGATAATCAGATCGCCGCTGGTATATTGATCCAGTCCTCCGATGATATTCAATGTTGTGGTTTTTCCGCAGCCGGACTGACCGAGAATGGATACAAATTCGCTTTCCCGAAAATCAATACTGATCCCTTTTAAAGCCTGAACCTTTGTATCGCCGGTCACATATTCCTTTACGATATTTCTTAAGCTTAACATTCTTCCTCCTTTGATAACGATCGTTTATTATCTGACTCAGTCCGGTCGGATGCCGATCCCGTAATCTCGCCTGCTTTGCAGCCTCGAACGGTATCTGGCT
>CADBTR010000084.1 GCA_902797675.1 uncultured Lachnospiraceae bacterium | reverse complement strand
CAGGCGGCATAAAGTATTTTTCAAGGTACAGACATCATAAAATAAGACTTTGAAGCCTTTTTAGGTGTGGGAAGTATGAGTTATATAAGAAGCCTGATGATATCATGAGAGGAAGTGAATAAGGATGTCGTTTCAGATTATCAGGAATGATATTACAAAGGTAAAAGCAGATGTCATTGTCAATACAGCAAACCTTTCCGTTGCAGTAGGGGACGGTGTAGATCGTGCCATCTATGAAGCTGCCGGATGGGAGAAATTGCTGGCAGAGAGACAGAAAATCGGCGAACTTCCGGTTGGAGAGGTTGCGATTAGCCCTGCCTTTCGATTGTCTGCAAAGTATATCATTCATTGCAGCGGACCATGGTGGGAAGGCGGTTTACATGGTGAAGCCGGGCTTCTTCGGCAATGCTATGACAGGGCGTTGGAACTGGCTTATAAGCATCAATGCAGATCGATTGCTTTTCCGTTGATGGCAACAGGGACTTATGGTTTTCCAAAAGAGACGGGATTGCAGATTGCCGTGGATGCTTTCAGGAATTTTCTGGAAGAGCATGAGATGGATATTTCTCTGGTGGTCTTTCCGGATTATGCGTATAAGATATCCGGTGATCTATATGAGAATGTCGTTAATTTTACAGATGAACTGGCAGCAGAGCATGCGCCCGCACCGGAGTGTAAGCGGGAAGATATTTCGGATGATTTTGTTCTGTATGAAGCAGCAGAAGAACCGAAAGACGCAAAACCACCCGCACCTGTATCGAAGAGACCGTTATTTAACCGTGCTGCATCGAAAGCAGATTCCGTTGACCGTTGTGTTTCGAGAGAAAGTTCTGCTGACCGTTGTGCATCGAGAGCAGATTCGGTTGCCGGTTCCGCATCGACAGCCGATTCTGATTTGACAGCCGGTTCTGCATTTAAAGAGAAACGGTCGTTGGATAAAGTCCTGAGAGGTATTTATACAGATTCTTTTGAAAAACATCTTAATAAATTAATCAATAAAAAAGGACTGAAAAATTCAGAAGTTTATGCGGCAGCAAATATTTCCAAACAGTATTTTAGTAAACTTATGAAAGGTAAGGTCAAGCCGTCCAAGGAAAAAGTGCTGGCTTTGGCGGTCGGGCTTCATTTAAATCTTGATGAGACCGTAGATTTTCTTAAACTGGCGGGATATGCATTGTCACCGATATCACAGACAGATGCGGTGGTGGAATATTTTATTGAAAATAAAGTTTATAACGTGTTGATGATAGATATTGTCCTGTTTGACTATGGATTGGAACCATTGTCGAAGGGATAAATAAAAATTTTTCATGGTCGCATGGGGGTTGACCCATTTTATCCTCGTATGATGTATTATTTATTCATAACAAAGAAACAGGCTTCACTGCAGGGGAGCTTATGATTAAACATATCAGGAGGTAGTTGCCATGAAAAAAGGATTAACGGAAATTGTTTACATATTAGACAGAAGCGGATCGATGTCCGGACTCGAAGCAGATACGATCGGAGGTTTCAATTCCATGATGGATAAGCAAAGAAAGATTGGGGAGGAGGCAGTTGTTTCGACCGTTCTTTTTGATGATCGGTGTGAAGTGCTGTACGACCGTATTCCGATTGAACAGGTTGAGAAACTGACGGATAAGCAGTATTATGTCAGAGGCTGCACAGCCCTTCTTGATGCGGTGGGCGAAGCGATTCATCACATCGGCAATGTTCATAAGTATGCCAGGGAGGAAGACAGACCGGAGAAGACGATCTTTGTCATTACAACGGATGGAATGGAGAATGCCAGCTCCGGATATTCATATGATAAGGTGAAAAGTTTGATAAAGTCCCGGCAGAAGAAATCCGGTTGGGAGTTTATTTTCATCGGAGCGAATATCGACGCATACGGTGAGGCGGGAAAGCTTGGTATCAAAAAGAGCAGAACCGCAAACTATGTTCATGATGATATCGGAACAGGCACGGTTTATGGCGGTGTGGCAAAGGCTGTCTGCTCTATTATGATGGCACCTTCTGCGTCTGATGTAGGCGCGTGTCTGGAGAAGAGCGGGTGGAACGAAGAGATAAATGAGGATTATGCAAGGAGAGGAAATTAACAGGAAGCGTGAACGGTGACCGGGAAGACTGTTTTGCAGGGCTAAAGCCATGCGACATTCAAAGCTATCTTATTATTTTTATTACGAGATTCTGGTATCTGTATCTTGCAATTATATTATTTCAGGCGGGATATATCATTTGTTCGGTTATATCGAAGCATAAAAAGTGATTTGTGGTGGAAAGGAGAGACTTAAATGAATAAAAATAAGAAGAAAGAGGATGAAGAAGAAAACGATAAAGAGAAGAAATGAGGAAAAGTATATGATATTTGGTAAAAAGAAATATGAACTTCATCTTGATGATTTTGGATTTAAATCTGCGAAGAAGAAATATGCGGCAGGTAAGAAGGTAACGGTTTATTATGATTTAATCGCGACGGATACGGATTATAGATTCTACAGTGACGACGTGGAGTTAAAACAGGGTTACGAGAGCGGACAGGGATATGTGTTTACGTTTACCATGCCGGAGCACGACGTGACGATTCATGTGGAATCCCGCAATACCATGGTATATGAAGGATAAATTGCTAAAACATTTATGTTCAGATGGACGAAATATTCCGGTGTAAAGATTCAGATTCTCTCATTTTGTGAGAAATCAGCTGAAACAGGCTGTTTCGCTGTTTGTGGTAAAGATTTTTTCAGGGATTTTTGATAGGATAGAGCTATAAAAATGAAAAAGGAGGTGCCCTTTATGGACACGAAAAAGGTTGGCTCGTTTTTGAAGGAGCTAAGAAAAGAAAAGGGATTTACCCAGGAACAGTTGGGAGAGAAGGTTGGCGTTTCTAATAAGACAGTAAGCAGATGGGAAAACGGAAACTATCTGCCGCCGGTCGATTGTCTTGATATCCTGAGTGATATTTATGATGTAAGTATGAATGAAATTATTGCAGGAGAAAGAGTAGAAACGGAAAATCAATTTAAGCATACAGCTGATCGGAATTTATCATCAGCTCTTGCAGAAATAGAACAAGGCTATAAGAAATTTGAGAATAAAATGATTGCGATTCTTATTATATCAACAGTAATTGCAATGATAATTTTATTCTTGCTGCCGCTTAAATCAGTAAAGGATATTCTTGTTTTTGTTCTTGTACTTGTTCTTGCTTTTATAGCTAATACTCTGAATATTGTTGCTTTAGCGGCTAAAAAAGAAAAAACAATCGGGCAATAGATGATGTTGAAGTTAAAATAAATTTTTCAGAATCTCTGCAAACTCTTCAATGTAATAGCCGGAGTTGTCCTTTTTCCAGAAAGCACAGTAAGTGCGTTTTATCGGTTTCCCTTTTCTGGTAAGCGGGATGCGGCTTACAGAGGTGTCGAACCAGCCTTCGTTTCCAAATACATCTACGGGAAGATATCCCTGTCCCGTGATGATCATAAGTCTTGCTTCCTGAAGAGAACGGGCATAGATGAAATCACCGTGCAGACCGATGATCTCATCATAGTATGTCTGTTCTTCTTTTTGTTCTGATTTGCTTGCTACAAGGATACAGGGAATATTTTTAAGATCTTCGGTATCAAGGTTTTCTAACTTGCACAGAGGGTTTCTTGCGGCAATTTCTACATGACAGGTGCTTTCGGACAGGATCAGGTTGTTGTATTCGTCGGAAAAGGCACGTCTTTGATCGTTTAATACGAGATCTACATCCTCTTTTCTGAGGGCATGATAGAGATCTTCATGGCTCCCGTCTATGATGGAAATATCAAGAGACGGGTATTTTTCTGAGAGCAGGGAAACAGCCTCGCTGAATTCATTTCCATGATATCCTTTGTAATAACCGAGTTTTAAGACAGCGGCCTCTTTTCCGGAAATTCGTTTGGATTCCCGGATTGCCTGTTCGACATCCGATAAACGGTGTTATGCTCGGTTCCGAAGTCGGAATGTTCACTGTAAATCATGAACCGGAAAACATTCGTGTGATCATGACTAAGAAGATCCATATCAAGTTTTGGGTATAAGTTATTTGGTAAAAAGTAATACATAATTGGTAGTATTATTTTTTGTATAGACAGCGCAAATCGATAAATTGGAATTGTTTATGCGTTGTCTTTTTTGTGGTTATTCACTGCATAAAAAAGTGCAAATACACATAAAATAGTAATGGTTATTGATTAAATAAACGTTGGATGATATAATATCATTACTAAAAAAAGTGTCAACACACAAAAATAAGGAGTGCAGATATGGAGATTAAGAGAAATGAATACCTTGAACGGTTAAAGATAAGAAAAGATAATGGGATGATAAAGATTATCACGGGAATCAGGAGATGCGGAAAATCATTCTTGTTATTTGTATTGTTTAAGAAATATTTGTTGGAGAGTGGTGTAGATAATGACCATATCATTGAGATTGCCTTAGATGGTATTGAAAATGAGGAACTGAGAGATCCGAAAAAGTGTTATCAGTATATCAAGGACGCAATGAAAGATGAACAGAAGTATTATTTGCTTTTAGATGAAGTGCAGTTTATGCCACGATTTGAAGAAGTGCTGAACAGTTTACTTCGGATTAGCAATATTGATGTATATGTGACCGGAAGCAACTCGAAATTTTTATCTAGTGATATTGTAACTGAATTT
>CADBTR010000083.1 GCA_902797675.1 uncultured Lachnospiraceae bacterium | reverse complement strand
TGAAGTGAGTGGGGTTATAAGGAGTCGAGAAAAGGAAATTAAGACTTTGGACGACCTCATCAAAGCCCGATTTGTCGAGATGTTTGGAGATCCATCAATTAACCCCATGAATTGGGATCGGGTAAATATATCTTCTGTTATAGATGGTAAAGTATCAAACGGTTTTTTTGCGAAAAGAGATGATTACAACGATGATGGAAATGTCTCAGTCATGGGTGTTGCCTATATTGTTAATAGGATGTATTCGCAATGGCAGAATTTACCTCGGACTAATGGCACAGATAATGACATTGAAAAATATGAAGTAAAATATGGTGATATGCTTTTCTGCAGATCATCTTTGGTCGCAGAGGGAATAGGTAAAGCTTCGATTGTCCCAGAAGATGTGCCAGAAAATACTTTATTCGAGTGTCATGTTATAAGATTGCCACTGGATTTGAAGAAATGCGTTCCTGAGTTTATGCAAGTGCTGTCCACGACTGATTTTTTTAGGCAACAACTTATCGCACAATCAAAGACGGCCACAATGACAACAATTGGGCAAGATGGAATCCTAAAAGCAAATATTATTTTACCGCCTTTAGATGCGCAAAAAGAGTTTTATGATTTCGTTAAGCAGGTCGACAAATCCAAAGTTGGCGAGGCGACAAAAGAAGATTGAAATGCCTGAAATAACAAGATTTTATGGAATTATCATTAAAATGTTTTTTAAACCTAAAGAACATGAACCATCACATATTCATGCACTTTATGGTGAGCACACTTGAACATGGAAGTTTTCGATCATTTTCGTGAGACCACGAAAATGGTATGTCATCTGATTGTGCAGAACGGAGATGCTAAAATTGAGGAAATTCAGTTGGTTACAATTTGTAACCAACTGAAAATGAACGTGTATGATGGAAAACGATAAATAAAAAACAAACGATAAAAACAGAAAGCAAACGATAAGATTAGGAGGTGAGGGAAATGAAAGGAATCAATACGACAACATATACTTTTGATAAATTGATCGGAATGCATGCAATTTATGTAGATAAAACAAAGTGGATTTATCAGTTGATATCCGGTTTCGGAAATGAATATTTTTGTTCCCGTCCCAGAAGATTCGGAAAGAGCCTTACACTATCAGCTTTGAAAGCGATTTTTCGGGGAAAAAGGGAATTATTTCAGAACCTTTTTATTGGAAAACAGGATTATTCATGGGAAGAATATCCGGTGATCCATCTTGATTTTGCAAGAGAAGTGATCGACAATCGACGAAATTTGAATATAAGCCTGTGTGATAGCTTGAGACGGATCGGGAATGAGTACGGATGTGAAATTCAGGGAGATACTCCCGCTTTGTTGTTTCGCAATTTAATTGAGGCATTATATGAGAAATATCAAAAAGGCGTGGTGCTTTTGATTGATGAATATGACAAGCCGATTTTGGATCACTTAAATAACGAAAAAGAAGCGGAGGAATACCGGACATTTTTAGATACTTTTTATCAGGTCATCAAGGGGGCGGAGCCTATGCTTCGTTTTGTATTTATCACCGGAGTGACAAGATTTGCGAAAGTTTCGATTTTTTCCAAACTGAATAATCTTACGGATATCACGATGAGTGCGGATTATGCGGAGATGTTCGGATATACGGAGGAAGAACTGGAATCTTATTTTTCAGATTATCTGGAGGATGGCGCAAAGCAGACCGGTGTCAGCAAAGAGGAGTTTATCGAGCGGATCAGAGACTGGTATGACGGCTTTTTGTTTGAGGAGAGCGCGAAACGGGTATATAATCCGGTATCCATAGGAAGATTTTTTACGGAGCATTATAAATATCAAAACTTCTGGTTTGCAACGGGAACGGCATCATTTCTGGTAAAATTGTTAAAGAAGAATCATCTGATTCTGCCGGATATCAAGTCCGCCACCATGGATGCGGACAGTTTTGATGTGTTTGATGTGGCAGAGTTGGCATCTGATGATGTACCGAATGATAAATTGATCCAGATGTTATATCAGACAGGATATCTGACTTTAGACCGGCTGCTGTTTCCGGACAGCAGGCTTTACCGGCTTCGGTTTCCGAATTATGAGGTGGAGCGTTCTTTTGAAACCTATTTGCTCTACGTTTATGCAGGCAGCTCAAAAGCATCTTCGGTGCCGGCAAATCTGCGGGTAGCGGCGCTGGAGGGAGATACGGAACTGATGATGGAGATTTTGGAAACTTTTTTTGCGGGGCTGCCTTATGACCTGCAGATCAAGCAGGAGAAGTATTATCAATCCATCGTCTATACGATTTTTAAGATGTGCAATATGGATGTGCTGACGGAATTAAAGACAAATATCGGACGAATCGATGGCGTGCTTCAGAATAAAGACCATATCTATATCATGGAGTTTAAGTTAAATAAAACGGAAGAGAAAGCATTGGCTCAGATTGAGGATAAGAAATATGCCGAAAGTTATATCCTTCCTGCAAAACAGCAGGGAAAGACCGTCCATAAGCTTGGAATTAATTTCTGCTATGAAGACGGGGTGAGAGCAATCACCGGATGGGAAGAAGAAATTGTGAAAG
>CADBTR010000082.1 GCA_902797675.1 uncultured Lachnospiraceae bacterium | reverse complement strand
GAGATTCAAACTCCCACCTACGTAAGTTTCCTTTCTTTACTCACCACCTATAGAGGTGGGAGATTGAATCGGAGTGCCGTTCAATTATCCCTGTATCTCTACCGTATTCTTGGAGTTATAATACTCCTCAAACAACTTATTCGTTGCCTCCAACGTCTTCTTACTGATGTCCGGAAGATCTCTTCCCCATGCTCCTGTTGCCTGTTCATAGCCTTTGGCAACCGCTTTCTGCATCTCTTTCATCTTCTCCACATCATCCCCTGCCAGGGCGCTTGCAAAATCGAATAATCTCTGGGAAGTCTGGGAAACGCCATAATATCCGTCCTCCGAAATATCCTGCTGTGCCTGAGCCTTCGTCTCCGCATCTACCGTAAAATTCCCCTCTGCAAGGAATTTCCACATGGAATCGTCGCCGCCTGCAATGGTTGCTGTCTTAGCCTGCTGTCCCATCATCTGTTTCACAATGTTTATGAGGCTCTGCTGTCTTGATTCCTGATCCTGTTTCAGTTTCTCCACCAACGCGCTTCTTTCTTCCTTGCTCATCTTATTGACAGAATACGTTGTCTTCCCGGTGTCTGCCGATTTCTCGTATACAACACCCTTGTCCTCCTGTGTCTTTGCACTTTCTTCCTTTTGCGCAGTCTTTGCCGTCGTGCTGCTGTAAGCAGCATACGTATCGGTTGCCGCGCTTCCTACTGATCCTACACTCATCTCATCATCCTCCTTGATCCACATATACTACGAAACTCCGTTTTCGAGTGGGCATACCTTCCCCTCTCTTATTTTATCGGACAATATCGACAGTTCCTTAACTTTGATTTCCTGTAAAATCGGGATGTGTCACATAACTTTCATACAATTCCGCCACAAATTCCTCTGTTTTTGATTCATTGAATACCGTAAGTTCACAGATACTTCCCTCAAAAGACGGCTGAAAAACGTCTCCGCCCAATATGATCCACTTCACATAGCGGTTTGTAGGCACTCCCTCCATACGCCCCACCATTTTCCCGTTGATATAAGAGGTGGCAATCTCCTTTTTCGCATCATAATTGATAAAATAATAAGTCCAGACATTTTTTTCAAGAATCGGTCCGCTAATATCATACCAGCCGTTCACCTCTCTGGAATCCCGAATCCGCATATCCGACAGACCTTCATCCATCCGCGGTACGATGGTGCAAAATCCGCTCTCGAACTTGATATAAAGAGCCGAGACCCAATCCCGCAAAGTTTCCGGTTTCAACCATACTCCAACGGCAAAACTGTCGTTTACAATGGATGTCGGCGGAATGTGAACCGTATTCATCTCCGTGGCTCCTCCCGGAAAATGCATGGCAAGAGAATCTTTGAAAATCCCCTGGCGGTATTCCAGACCGTCGCCGCTAATCATTCCCTCCATACTGCCGTCTTCCGACTCCAGATCTCCATTCAGCCTGAATTTATAACTGCCTAACATATGGATCATACTCTTTTCCGCATAAACCATAAAGTCCTCAATGCACAACGGTCTTGAATAATAATACCCCTGAGCGATCTGGCATCCGCACTTGCTGATAAAATCCGCCTGTTCCCTTGTCTCGATTCCTTCCGTCACCACATCCTGCTTCAGATCAAGGCACATGGATATAATATTTTTTAATACGATCTTTCCCTTTTTACTGTCCGCTCCTCCATCAAGAAATTCTTTATCGATCTTAATGGTATCAGAGGGAAGATCCTTCAACAGGTTCAGCGCCGAATAACCGGCTCCGAAATCGTCGATTGAGAGACGAAACCCCTGCGCTTTCAGCTCATTCATCATTTCGATCAGAATGCCGGAATCGTCCACGAATACACTTTCTGTCACTTCCAGATCGATCTCCTCCGGCGGGATCTCATATTTATCAACAATAGCGCGCACCTGTACCGGAAATCCCCTGTTTCTCAAATGAATTCTCGACATATTCACCGAAATCGGAATATGCGCATAAGGTTTCCCTTCCCAGCTCTTTTTTAATTTACATACTTCCTCATACATAAACATATCAAGTTTCGCCACAAACCCGTTTTCCTCAAAAACAGGAATATAACTGTCCGGTCTTCTCAAGCCCTCCCCCGGTTTCTCCCATCGGGACAGTGCCTCGGCACCGTACAACTTTGCCGTAACCATATTCATCTTCGGCTGCAGGTATACTTTAAATTCCCCGTTTTTCAGTGCGTCATCCATCTCGGATTCAACCTGCCGCCTCCATGACGCATCATGTACATTCATCATTTTCCCTATGCCTCCTGTTCGCTGTAGCGGAACTGTCTCTCCACGATTCTTTCCGATATTTTCTGACATTTCCTTCTTTTTGGCAACATTCTCTAAATCTATATAAATTATAAAACATATGCGCAAAAAATACAATATAAACATGAAAAAACCACCTCCCACTTTTGAACGGCACTCCGATTCAATCTCCCACCTCTATAGGTGGTGAGTAAAGAAAGGAAATTCCCGTAGGTGGGAGTTTGAATCTCCGACCTACGGGAATTGCTGCCGCCTCCGGCAAGCAGGTCGCAAGGCTAAAGCCATGCGACCTGCAATGAGAGATGGTGTATTTAATCCGGATCCCGGATTCTGTTACTGCAATGCCTCCCTGAGCACTTCCAGATTATTTTCCATTGCCGACAAATATGTGATTCCTCCCTGAATATCTTTCGTATTCACCGATTGAAGCGAATCCAGCACTGCGATCTTCTGATTTTTTTCTTTTGTATTATCGATCACCGTTTTTGCGATCTTCTGATCTGAATTCTCAATGACTAATATCTGCGAGATCCCCAATTCATCTACTTTTTCCGCAAGGAATGTCACTGTTTCAAACTTTGCCTCCGTCTCCGCGGAACAGCCCACAAATGCTGCATAATAATCAAGATCATAATCGTCTGTCAGATAACGGAACGGGAAACGGTCTGCCACAATAATCGTCTTTCCGGCAGAGCTATCGATCATCTCCCGGTACTTTCCGTCAAGCTCCTCCAGTTTTTGCAAATAAGCCTCCGTATTCTTCTCATAGGTATCCTTCTTATCCTGATCCGCTTCCTGTATCGCATCCGAAATTGCCTGAACTAAGGTTTCACTATTCTTAAGAGACAGCCATACATGCTCATCATACTCCGGTCCTTCTTCCTCTTCTTCGCCTTCTTCTCCCTCTTCTTCCTCTTCTTCACCTTCCATACCTTCTACCAGTTCTTCTTCTTTTACGGAATCTCCAAGCACCTCCAGCAGATTGATCTCTTTGCGATCCTTGTTTTCTGCGCTCTTTAATGCGGAATCCACCCACTGATCCGATTCGCCGCCTACATAGATAAAGATATCGCTTGTTGCTACCTTCATCATATCGGCAGCCGACGGCTGATAACTGTGCAGATCCATTCCATTGTCCACCAACAGTGTGATATCCGCATTCTTCGCTTCATCTCCGAGAATTTCTCTCACCCAGTCATATTCCGGAAAAATCGTGCAGACAATACCTAACTTGTCTGCGGTATTCCCTCCTTTACTCTTCTCCCCGGCATTATTTCCTTCTACTTTCTCACAGCCTGCAAATATTCCCATGCAGACAACCATCAGGCTCAATAATAATAAAAATTTCTTTTTCATCCTTCTTACTCCTTCTTATATTTAAACTTGCAAATTGTTCGCAATTTAATATAGCACCTGACTTTTATTCTGTCAACATATTTTTGCGAATGATTTGCATTTTTTAATTCAGGGAAAAGGGCTGTGAAATCAGAAGAAAAACCTGCATGAAAAGCACTTATCACTTTCCATACAGGTTTCTTTTGTCATACAGTTTTATTTGTTTTTACAAGTTTATTTGATCTTCTCGATCCCCAGAATGTGCTTCTGCACAGCTTCCATATCCATAACGGACAATGTCTCACTGTTTTCCGTTACCAGACCGGCTTTTAAATATACGCCGCTTAAGCTCTTGATATTCAAAATGCTCTTCTGGATTGTTTCCATGTCCATAACGTCAATGATGCCGTCTCCGTTTACATCTCCTGTCACACAAAGCTGATATTGCGCAAGCACTGCCCCCTTCTCATCGGAAAATACAAGCCGGTCTCCCGTTTTTAATTTATCCTGTGTTCCGGAAGCTTCCTGCGTCCCGGCTGACTGTACCTCCAGCGGATAATTGGAATCCGCCTGCAGATTTGCAACCGTCTTTTCCGCAACCGGACCGAAGATCACTTTTTCCTCTTCGTCTATCGTAAGCGGCAACACCTTATTTTTCTTAAACAGGCGCAAGGTCGTATCCTCGATAAAGTGAATGACAGCGGACGTCAGATCCTCATTTCCGTCACCGAT
>CADBTR010000081.1 GCA_902797675.1 uncultured Lachnospiraceae bacterium | reverse complement strand
GGAGATTCAAACTCCCACCTACGTAAGTTTCCTTTCTTTACTCACCACCTATAGAGGTGGGAGATTGAATCGGAGTGCCGTTCAATTTCTCACCCTTCCCGGCTGTCCAGATATTCACAAGCCGCCAGCGCCGCAACCGCACCGTCCGATGCCGCTGTGGTAAGCTGTCTGACATTCTTCGTTCTGCAATCCCCGGCTGTATAGATTCCTTCCACATTGGTGTGGCAATTCTCTCCCGCCCGGATATATCCTTTCTCATCACGGTCTACAATGTCAGCAAAAACAAGGCTTTCCGGTTCCTGACCGATCGCCACGAACAAACCGCTGACCGGAATCTGATGTTCCTCACCGGATATCTTATCTTTCACCGTAACCGATTCCAGCATATCTTCACCATTTAATGAAGTAACCACGCTGTTTAAAACAAATTCCACATTCTCCCGTTTCTTCAAAGAATCCAGCAATTTGTTCTCGCCCCGGAAAGCATCTCTCCTGTGAATGACATATACTTTATTGCAATAATTAGACAAGAACAATGCGTCTTCCAGCGCCGTATTTCCGCCGCCGTTTACCGCCACATCTTTTCCCCGGAAAAACATACCGTCACAGGTGGCGCAATAAGAGATGCCTGCGCCCACCAGTTCCTGCTCTCTCGGCAGATTCAACCTGCGGTTTTTCGCTCCGGTAGCAAGAATGACTGTCTTAGCCTCATAGGTATGTTCCGGAGTTAATACCTTCTTGACCTCTCCGTCTGTCTGTATGGACTCCACACTCTCGAATACAATCTCGGTTCCCAGATCCTTCGCCTGATTGTAAAGCCCGGTGGCAAATTCATACCCGGAGATCTTTGAAATCCCCGGATAATTCTCGATCTCCGGCGTATTGATAATCTGACCGCCGTAGTTCGCCTTTTCCAGAATCAACGTTTTTTTGCCTGCTCTTTGTCCATAAATTGCCGCTGACATCCCGGCGGTTCCGGCACCGACAATAATAATATCGTACATTCTTCCTCCTACGCTTTACCGATCAATTTCTTAACTTCCGACTTTGGAACTGCCCCGATAGATTTTCCCGCGATCTCTCCGTCCTTGAAAAACAACAGGAGCGGAATGCTTGCAACTCTGTATTTCTGAGCGATCTCCGGATTCTTATCCGTATTGACTTTTGCAAATTTTACATCCATGATCTCCTCTGATAATTCGTCGATCACAGGTCCCATCATCTGGCATGGTCCGCACCATGGCGCCCAGAAATCCACCAATACCGGTGTACTGGAATTTAAAACCTCCTCCTCAAAAGTGTCATTTGTTACATGAATTACTGCCATATCAATTCCTCCATTCTGCTTCTATGCGAAGCTTATTCTCTGAAACAAAACTGCCGTTCATCTTTAAAATATAAGATACCTGTGCAAGAAGCTTTCTCTTTGTGAGCTTATATCTGACCGAAAACGTCTCTATCTCTATCGGAATCACTCCATAAGGTGTCTGATATTCCGCAGCAGTGGTACATGCCGGCAAAAACAACATTTCGGTGTCGATTTTCCCCTTCTTTCGGACTGTCAGCCTTTCCTCTGTAAGCGCCACATAATTCTCCTGCTCATCTCCGTCATCTGTCCGTTCCCGGTATTCCAGATAATGACAGTCTTCCCTGAACTGATAACTTCCGAAAGCTTCCGATGTCACCCTTTCTTCTGCACCATTCTCACCCCGTTGTATTCCCGTGATCCTGACTATCGCATCTTTTCTCATAGTTCCTCCGCACCGTACCTCAATAACGCTTTCAGTATACCACATTTTTCCATTCCATGTAAAGCATGGATTTATAAAAGTTCCCGAAACCAGTCAAGAAATCTGCTGCGAACTTCCACCTTTCCCCCGCCCATGACGGCATCATAGCAGTCCTTATCCAGTACATTTTTTAATTGCTTTTTGGAACCCTCCGGCACATATCCATAGGTCACATCCACAAAGCAGAGGGGCGGATAAAGAATACACCACCAGTTTTTCCCCTCTGCATCCCCGATCCGGATGCGAAACGCCTCATATTCCCCCGCCGGCAATGTCACATCTCCGTAAACCTTGACCGGAAAATAATCTTTCGTAAGTTCTGCCGTCACCGGGTAATCATATCCCTCTCCCGCAATCACCATCCTTGCCACCTCAAGCACTTCCTCTTTCCTGCGCGTCACCTCTGCTTTTGCCTCCTCAAGAGTCATCTCATCTTTTTCCAGATAAGGCGCCAGATAATCCACTACCGCATCCTTTACTTTTAATTTCAATTCCTGATCTTTGGCGGAATCACTGTTTGCCAGCACATGAAACCGCAATACTTCTTCCGCGATGCGTTCCTGCACATTCTCCGCGTGATACTCCTCATTCCGGCTGTATGTAACCATGATTCCAACAATAATTGCTGCCAATAACAGAACCATTCTCTGTCTCATTTCTTTTCCCTGCTCTCTTTTTTATTCGGCGCCTGCTTTCATCATTCCCCCTGCCCTTTTTTTTATTCAAACAGATTGCATTTTCTCAAAAAAAATGATAGTATAGCTGTGAAATATAGTGGTTATCCGTTCACCGATGTGTCTGCAGACCGGTTGATCGGATGTTGCAAATTGTTGTATACATAAGGAGGATTCATATGAGCGACAAGAACGATTTATTAAAAAACGGTCAAAAAAAGCTCAGCAGTTTCATCGAGGAATTTAAGACATTTGCCTTAAAGGGAAATGTTATGGACATGGCTATCGGTGTTATCATCGGTGCCGCTTTCGGAAACATTGTAAGTGCTTTTACCAATGATTTTATCAATCCGATCATCAATTGCATCGGAGGTGCTGAATTCGGCGGAAGGATTCCGCTCGGCGATACCGGAAATTATATTCGCTGGGGAGATTTTCTCTCTTCTGTGATTAATTTCGTAATCATGGCTTTCTGTATTTTCCTGATGATGAAAGCAGTCAACAAATTAATGAGCATCGGCAAAAAACCGGAAGCTCCGGCTCCAAAGACAACGAAGATCTGTCCTTATTGCCAAAGCGAGATCAACATCAAGGCTACCAAGTGTCCGCATTGCACCAGTGTTCTTCCGGTGGATTTGGATAAATAAGCGGTAGTCTGATATCATGAAAACAGGTGAGGATATGTTATGAATATCAATATTAATACCGATGCCAATCTTGCACCCATCGGAATCTTTGACTCCGGTGTGGGCGGGCTTACTGTTGCACGAGAAATCATGCGTCAGCTTCCCAATGAATCGGTGGTTTATTTCGGAGATACGGCAAGAGTTCCCTACGGAAGCAAATCCGAGGGTACGATTATACGTTATTCCAAGCAGATCGCGCGATTTCTTTTGACGAAACATGTAAAAGCCATCGTCATTGCCTGCAATACGGCAAGTGCCTTTGCATTGGAATCTTTGCAGCGGGAGTTTGATGTTCCGATCATCGGAGTGATCAAGCCCGGTGCAAAGACAGCCGTGGCGGAAACCGTCACAAAAAGGATCGGCGTTATCGGAACGGAAGGAACGATCCACAGCCAGATCTACACGAAGGTGATCCATGAATACGATCCGGAAACAGTCGTAATCGGGAAGCCATGTCCTCTTTTCTGCCCTTTGGTGGAAGAAGGCTGGCTGCACGATACTGTAACGGATGAGGTTGCCAGACGATATCTGTCAGAATTCGATGATAAAAATATTGATACACTGATTTTAGGCTGTACCCATTACCCCCTTCTTCGCAGCACCATCAAAAAGATCATGGGGGATAACGTCTATCTGGTGAATCCGGCCTATGAGACGGCTTTGCGGCTTCGCGAGCTTCTCTCTGCCAACAATCTCACCTCTCCTTCAGAAAGCATCGCCGACAGCAAACAGCATCGTTTCTATGTCAGCGATACTCCCGAGAAATTCAAGGCCTTCGGCAATTCCATTGATCTGCCTTTCTACATTGAAAAAGTGGAACAGATCAATATCGAAGCCTTCTAAAAATAACTTGCGGGCATCTAACGCCGGCTTGTGCAGGCACAACTGTCACTGATGCCCTGTTGCTACATTAAAAGTCCCATGGCTTTCTCTTCCTGCAAGTGAAGTTGAAGTCATGGGATTTTTTAACTATCTTTTATATTTGCTTGTAGCTTTCAGTCGCGCCATCGCTCTTGCAAGGCTCGCCTGGGAGTGACGATATTCGCGGATACTCTGCTCCTGACGAAGTTTCTCCTCCGCACGCTCCTTTGCTTCTCTCGCGCGAACGGCATCAATATCCTCCGGTCTCTCGGCACTGTCAACCAGCATCGTCGCCTCATTATTGGAAACGGTAACGAATCCGCTGCCTGTGACAACTTCCCGCCAATTGTCTCCGTCTTCACTGAAACGGGCCAAACCCGGAATAACCGCAAGAACCGCAGCCTCATGGTTTGCCATCAGCTCCAGATCACCATCCGGCGCATTCACAATCAGTTTTGCGCAGTCACCGTCAAAGAATACCTTATCCACCGCTACTATCTTTAATTTGAACGTATTCATAGGCAGGCCTCCTAGTTACCGGCTTTCGCTTTTTCCTTAACTTCCTCGATCGTACCTACATTGAAGAACGCCCACTCCGGATAGTCATCCATCTCACCATCCACAATTGCCTTAAATCCCTTGATCGTTTCCGCCAGAGGAACATATTTGCCCGGAAGACCGGTAAATACTTCAGCTACATGGAACGGCTGTGAAAGGAATCTCTGTACCTTTCTGGCTCTGTAAACAGTAAGTTTATCTTCATCTGATAACTCTTCCATACCGAGAATCGAGATAATATCCTGCAATTCCTTATATTTCTGCAAAATCTCCTGTACCCGTCTCGCAGTGTTGTAATGCTCTTCGCCTACTACATCCGCCTCAAGGATACGGGAGCTGGAATCCAGCGGATCCACAGCCGGATAAATACCCTGTTCCACGATCTTTCTGGAAAGAACGGTGGTTGCGTCCAAATGCGCAAATGTCGTTGCAGGCGCCGGATCGGTAAGGTCATCGGCAGGCACATAGACGGCCTGAACAGACGTTACGGAACCGTTCTTTGTGGATGCGATACGCTCCTGAAGATCACCCATTTCATTGGCAAGTGTCGGCTGATAACCAACCGCGGAAGGCATACGCCCAAGCAATGCGGACACCTCGGATCCTGCCTGCACAAAACGGAAGATATTATCAATGAATAACAACACATCCTGATGCTCTACATCACGGAAATATTCCGCCATCGTAAGACCGGTTTCCGCCACTCTCATACGGGCACCCGGCGGCTCGTTCATCTGACCGAACACCAGCGCTGTCTTTTCGATAACGCCCGACTCCTTCATCTCTACCCAAAGGTCATTACCCTCTCTGGAACGCTCTCCTACACCGGTAAAGATGGAATAACCGCCATGCTCTGTCGCGATATTGGTAATCAATTCCTGGATCAATACGGTCTTACCTACACCGGCACCACCGAACAGGCCGATCTTACCACCTTTCGCATACGGTGCCAGAAGATCGATAACCTTGATTCCTGTCTCCAGAATCTCCACGGCAGGGCTCTGATCCTCAAAAGACGGAGCATCTCTGTGAATCTCCCAATGCTCCTCATTATCAAGTTTTTCACCACCGTCAATGGTCTCTCCCAACACATTGAAAAGACGGCCCAATGTCTTATCACCCACAGGAACCTTGATACCGGAACCCAATGCAGTGACTTCCATGCCCTTGCTCAACCCTTCACTGGCTGATAACATAATGCAGCGGACAATGTTATTTCCCATATGCTGGGAAACCTCCATCACGCAGCGCTTACCGTTATTTTCTACTTCAAGGGCGTCTTTAATAAATGGAATATTGTTATCTGCAAATTCCACATCTACTACAGGTCCTGAAACCTGAACAATTTTTCCTTTTACCATAGCATTATCATCCTTTTTTCTTTTTCTGCGCCTTCGCGCCGCCGATAACCTCAGTGATCTCCTGCGTGATCGCCGCCTGACGCATCCGGTTGAAGATAATATTCAACTCTCTCAACATCTCATTGGCATTGTCCGTAGAAGCCTGCATCGCCATCATTCGGGAATTCTGCTCACTGCAATAAGCTTCTACCAGAGCACCGTAGATCAAACCGGATATCCAGTTCGGCACGATCGTCTCAAATACAGAATTCGCAGAAGGAAGGAACTTAAAATCATCTTCTTTTTCCTGAATATCAGGAGTGAGATCAAAATCACCTTTCTTAAGAGGAAGCAGTTTCAAAAGCTCCGCTTCACTGGTAAGCGAATTGATCATCTTCGTATAGATAATATATACCTCATCAAGCTCGTCCCTCACGTAGATATCCAGCAAAGTTTCCGCAATATGACGGGCTCTGCTCAATGTAGGATTCTGGATCGTATACTTAAAATCATGATCGATTCCGGTACTTTTATTTTGAAAATAATGCAATCCGACCTGACCGATAATATACAATCTGGTATTATCATGCTGCTCCAACTGTTCCTGAGCGATCTTTATCACATTATGATTATAGGCACCGGCAAGACCCTTGTCCGCTGTGACGACAATATAACCTTTTCTGCGCTCTGCTTCCGGCTTTGTCATTCCTTCCTCGAAATATTTCTGTTTCGTCTCCTCACTGTCCGCGCTGTTTAATATTCTTGCTATGACAGACTGGAGCGTGAAGAAATACGGTTCCGTATCAGCGAGGTGTTTTTTCGCCTTCTTCAGCTTGGAAGAGGAAATCAAATACATGGCATTGGTAATCTTCTTCGTATCATTGATACTCTTAATTCTGCCCTGAATCTCTCTTGTATTCGCCATTTATTCTTCCTTTCTGTTACAATCCTCATTTTCACCGTCGTTACTTACGGTCTGCAAGGAATTCTTTCGCCACCTCTAATATTTTCGCAACGATCTCATCATTAATCACTTTCTTGTCCTCGATCTCCTGTCCGATCTCCGGATGGGCGCTGTCGAAATAAGCCAGCATATCCACCTGGGTCTTCTTTGCCTTCGACACTTCCACCGAAGTAAAGATCTTATTGGTCGCCGTGATCAGCGTGATTACCTGCTCATGAAGACTTAACGGGTGATTCAACGGCTGTTTTAACAACTCCATCAATCCCTGACCGTATTGCAGCTGTGCCTTTGTTCCGTCATCAAGATCCGAACTGAACTGTGTAAATACTTCCAGTTCCCGATATTGCGCCAGATCCACACGAATACTTCCGGCAGCCTTCTTCATTGCCTTCGTCTGCGCCGCACCACCTACACGGGATACGGAAAGACCTACATTTACCGCCGGTCTCTGTCCGGAATTAAACAAATCACTCTCTAAGAAAATCTGACCGTCCGTAATGGAAATTACATTGGTCGGAATGTATGCGGAAACATCGCCTGCCTGCGTTTCGATAATCGGAAGCGCCGTAATGGAACCGCCTCCCAGTTCATCCGTAAGCTTTGCGGCACGCTCCAGCAATCTGGAATGCAGATAGAATACATCGCCCGGATATGCCTCACGTCCCGGAGAACGCTCCAGCAGCAAAGACAATGCTCTATATGCAACCGCATGTTTCGACAGATCATCATAGATGATCAATACGTCCTTGCCCTGATACATAAAGTATTCCGCAAGGGAAACGCCCGCATAAGGGGCAATATACTGCAAAGACGCAGGATCACTTGCCGTAGCGGAAACTACGATACTGTAATCCATCGCATCATTCTTTGTAAGGGTATTCACCACCTTCGCCACAGTAGAAGCCTTCTGACCGATGGCTACATAGATACAGATCACACCGTTTCCTTTCTGATTGATGATTGTATCTGTGGCAATCGATGTTTTACCGGTCTGTCTGTCTCCGATGATCAACTCTCTCTGTCCGCGTCCTATCGGGAACATGGAATCGATGGTCAGAATACCGGTTGCCATCGGCGTATCTACCGACTTTCTGTCTACAATACTCGGCGCATTGTTCTCGATCGGGCGATAATCGTCAGCCTGAATCTCACCCTTACCGTCAATCGGCGCTCCGAGGGCATCCACAACACGACCCAGGAATCCGTCTCCCACCGGAAGACCTGCCTGTTTCTTCGTTCTGGATACTTTGGAGCCCTCTTTCAGTCCTTTATCCTTACCTAACAGGATGATACCGACTTCATTTCTTCTGATGTCCTGTACCATACCCTTTACACCAGTTTCAAATACAACGACCTCGCCATACATTGCATGGTCAAGTCCGTATACCGTGGCAATTCCGTCACCGATCCAGATGACCGTTCCCACTTCCTGGCCTTTCGTTTCTAATTCATAATTCTCGATTTCACTTTTTAATACTGAAATGATCTCTTCTGAACTGATCGAACTCAACTAGCTCACCTCCAGGTCAATTTTTGTTTTAACTGCATTAAACGTCCTCTCATACTGTAATCAAATTCAGTATTATTTACGTTAATGAGGAATCCTCCGATCAAAGAGGTATCCTTGATAAATTGAATCTTTGCTTCCTTTGCCTGATATTCCCGGCAAAGATATTTTTTTATCTTAAGAATCTGCTTCTCATCCGGCATGGTTACATAGTAAAACGTTGCCGTTACAATACCATTTTCTTCATTGTAATAAATGTCAAAGCTGTCCAAGATATCGACGATATCTTCCATTCTGTGATTTTTACATACCTGCTTTAAAAAGTTTACAAAAACCTTGGAAAACCGGCTTTCCTTGAAGATTTTTCCAATGATATTCAATTTACTCTGAACCGAAACTACCGGACTTGTGAGTGCATCCATGAGTTTTGCAGAACCTGCAAAAATCTCACGCGCCTCCGCCACAGCCTCTCTCGATACGCCAAGATCATATAAAACCTTGCCGTAATTTCTTGTAGTCTGAGTCATTTCTACCTCCAAGTACTGCACTTGCCTGCTTAATTGTTGTCAACCTGAACATCGGCAAGGAATTTATCGATCAATTCTTTGTCAGAATCCGATGAAGCCTTGCTTCCCTCTACCTTGTTGACTGCAAGTGCGATCAATGAGCCGAGCTCGGTCTTTACTTCCTTTAACGCCTGTTCCTTCTCAAGCGCTGCTTCCTTCTCAGCCTTCTCCACAATGCTCTGAGCCTTTTCTCCCGCCTCGCCTACGATCCGGTCATATTCCGCCTGCGCATTGTTCTTAGCTGTCTCAACGATGGAAACTGACTCCTGTTTGGCGTTCTTTAAGCTGTCCTCATATTTGGCTTTCAAGTCATTGGCGTCTGCCTTTGCGGTACGCGCCTCGTCAAAATCCGCTTTGATCATGGCTTCACGCTTCTCGATCACATTGGATATAGGCTTAAACAGAAACTTCTGCGCCAAAAGATAAAGTACCAGGATATTGATCACGGTAGCAAGTATATTTAATAAGCTAATATGCAGCATTTCTTACCACCAACCTTTCGTCATCCTTTATTTCATGATTACTAATAATAATCCGATAACGAAACCATAGATTGCGGTTGCCTCTGCAAGGGCACAACCGATCAGAAGGTTTGTCTGGATCTTTCCTGATGCTTCCGGCTGTCTTGCAGTTGCCTCAACTGCCTTTGCTGTTGCCACGCCGATACCGATACCTGCTCCAAGTCCTGTTAAAACTGCTAATCCTGCTCCTATTGCTACCATAATTTTTGTTCTCCTTTTCTTTGTATAAAATATTTTTTAAATTATTCCAATCCCTCTTTCATAAATAATGAGGTCAGGAACGCAAATACATATGCCTGTATCAATCCGTCAAATACATCAAAATACAGACAAAACGGAACCGGCAAAAATACGGGACATATAATTTTCAACAGCTCCATGATAACGAATGCACCTAACACATTGCCGAAAAGTCGCATACACAACGACAACGGACGTATTCCGATCTCCATGATGTTGATCGGCGTAATGATCGCGATCGGTTCCGCAAAACTTTTGAAAAATCCCTTTGTCCCTTTGTAATGCAAAGCAGACCACTCGATCAGCACAATGCTCATCAACGCCAGTGCTGCAGTCACATTTAAATCTTTTGTCGGGGATTTAAATCCGGCAATACCGATCATATTGGCAATACCCAGATAAAGAATGACTGTCATCAGATATCCGACATACTGTTTTCCATTCTCACCCAAAATATTGTAGAAAAAGTTATAGCCGGCTTTGTAGATCGACTCCACAACGATCTGTCGCTTACTTGGATTTTCCACTTTTAAGTCTCTTGTCAGAATCAATCCCAATATGATGATCACCGCCATGATGATCCATGTAACAACGACGGATTCAAATACCGGTCCGAGCCCGGGAATCGTAAAAACAGTTTCCACATTCAGCTCTTCCACCAACTTTTCACCTAAGTTTTCCACTCGTTGACTCCACTCCTTTCTTCCGAAATTTGCGCATTGGCACATGTATGATAAATCCCAGCCCTATGGGCAAAAGACTTTTCATCAACTGTATATTACGCAGCGGTTTTTCCCTTCACGCTTCGCCTGATGAAGCGCCCGCTCCGCGTTTTCATAAAGATCCCCGTAGTTTTTTCCTCCCGACGGATAGCGGCACAATCCGCTGGAACAGGTAAGCTGCGATTCCTTTACCGGAAACATCATATTCTTATGAAACGCCCTCATACGCTGCTCCAAATCCTCTAATTCCATATTGGCTTTCATCAGCACGGCGAATTCATCTCCGCCGAGTCTGCAGATATAATCGCCTTCCCGGAAGCAGTACAATAACCGCTCCGCCACCATCGTCAGCACATCATCGCCAATCTTTCTTCCGTAATTTTCATTCATTTCTTTAAAATTATCAAGATCAATGAGAATCAGGCTGCACTTTCTGTTCTGTCTTTCATTCAGATATTCCCTTGTCTCTTTTTCAAAACATGCGCGATTCCAAAGTCCCGTAAGGTAGTCTGTCATGGAGAGCTTCATCATCATGCTTTCCCTGTTTCGCAATTCCTCGATACCGGCTTTTCCCTTATCTGCTGCCCCTTCCATCGCTCGCTTTACGCACCTCATGGCGTCTTCTTTCGTATAAGGCTTCGTCAAAAAGTCTGCCGCACCGGCGCGGATCGCCTTAATGATCGTTGCGTCGTCCGCCTGTGAGGTAATGATCACAGGAATATTCTTTGTCGCCCGGTCTTTGCGCAAGGCATCCAGCACTCCGAATCCGTCCATCTGCGGCATAAAGATATCAAGGGTAATGATATCCGCTTTGCCGCCTCTGGAGAAATAGCTGAGCGCCGCCTCTCCGTTTGTCGCCTCCACGATGGTGAAACTGTCTTTAAAACAGTCTGACATGATTGCCCGGTTCATGGACAGATCATCGATCACCAGCATAATCTGGTCTTTTTTATAATCATGAACGATCAGCTGATCATTCAATGCATCGTCATCCGCGCTCGCCATCAGAGACACCTCGGAAGCCGCCAGCTTCTTTCCGAACTCCCGTGCCGGAAGCGGCGGGGAATAATAATATCCCTGCACGTAATTGCATTCCAGGCTTTTTAAGAAATCCACCTGTTTTTGCGTCTCCACACCCTCTGCCACCACATAAAGGTTCATCCAGCGGGCAAGTCCCATAATAAAATGAATAATACTTCTGGAACTGTTTTTCTCTCCATAGCTCTGGATAATTCCCATATCCAGCTTCAATATATCGATCGGCAGCTTTGCCAACATACTCAGCGAAGAATAGCCACTGCCGAAATCATCCATCTCAATGGTAAAACCATCCGCCTTTAATTCATCGATCACATTCATCAGCTGATCCGGATTCTCCGTATATGCGCTCTCTGTGATCTCCAAATGCAGATGTTTCGGTTTTAAATGATATTTTTTAAGCAAATTCCGGAAAATTTGGGGAAGATTATCTTTATAAATATCCTTTCGGGATACATTGATGGACACCGGAACATATTTATTGCTCTCTTTCAGCCATTGACTGATGATCTGACAGGTTCTCTCCCAGATAAACATATCCAGTTCCGTTATAAATCCGTTCTGCTCAAATACCGGAACGAAATCTGCCGGGGAGATGATCCCTTTCTCCGGCGAGATCCAGCGAACCAGTGCCTCGGCACCGGCAAGCTTCTCCTGAAAAAGATCATATTTCGGCTGCAAATAAACCTCAAACTCGCCATTTTTCAGGGCTTTCACCATATCATTAGCAATCTGCTGTTCCAGATTCCAATGTTTTTTCGTAGCTTCGTCAAAATAAGCCACATCAAAACCATATACGCCCTTGCAGCGGTTGACTGCGCATACCGCCCGGTCACACATAAACTCCACCGGAATCCGCTCCTCATCCACCTGATAAATGCCAAAATCGATCTGAATCTTGATATCAAGCGGATATTCATCCACCGCTTTCTTAACAACCTGATAGATATGGTTGAAAGTCTGCTTATCCCGCTCCATGCAAAGCAAAAAGCGATCGCCGTATTCCCGACAGCATAAAATTCCCAATTCTCCCGTCAATTCCTTAAAGGCTGCTCCGATCTGTCCTAAGAGTTTATCTCCCTCCTCATATCCATAGGATTCGTTAAACATCTTAAAATGTTCCAGATCTGTCACCACGATATCATATTTCTTCTCCGGCATCTGCTCCATCAGCAGCCCTGCATGTTCGCAAAAAGCAGTCTTATTGTAAAGCGGGGTAAGATTATCCATCTCCAATTGACCCACTTTCACAACCGCCTGTTTTAAGCGCACCAGATTTCCAAGACGCTTGCGAAGTACCGCAGGATTAAAGGGCTTTGTGACATAATCACTGGCTCCCAGATCTAAGGCTTTGATCTCAGACTCATTTCGTTCCTCCTGACTTGCCACAAGAACAGGAACTTTTCCAAGAAAGCCCCGCTCCTTCATCTCCTGCAGGACTTCGTAACCGTCCATCACAGGCATATTAATATCAAGAAGCATGGCATCCGGCAACTTTTCCGTTTCCAGATAATCCAATGCTTCTCTTCCATTATTCACATGTTGGATACAATATTCCTGTCCCAGCACCTGATCAACAACCGCTTTATTCAGCCTCTGATCCTCTACCACCAAAACCGTCTTTTTCTGCATACCCACACCTGACGCCTTCCGAAACCCCGCTCTAAGCCAAAAACAGCCAAGCGCGCTTATCACATGATATTTAGATTATACTACGATTTCATAAAATACGCAAGGACTTTTCCATCTCTTATGACGCTTCCTCGAACTGGGAATTGTACAGATCCGCGTAGAATCCTCCCTTTGTCATCAATTCATCATGATTTCCCTGTTCAATGATATCTCCGTCTTTCATCACAAGGATCAGATCCGCATTCCGTATGGTAGAAAGCCTGTGAGCAATGATAAAGCTGGTTCTTCCCTCCATCAGATTATCCATAGCCTTCTGGATCAAAATCTCCGTTCTCGTATCCACGGAAGATGTGGCCTCATCAAGGATCAGGATCCGGCTGTTTGCAAGAATCGCCCTGGCGATCGTAAGCAGCTGCTTCTGCCCCTGGGATACATTGCTCGCTTCTTCATTCAACTCCATCTGATATCCATCCGGCAGCGACATGATAAAATTGTGGGCATGCGCCGCTTTCGCCGCTGCCACAACCTCCTCATCCGTGGCATCCAGCCTTCCATAGCGGATATTTTCCATAATGGTACCCTTAAACAGCCAGGTATCCTGGAGCACCATGCTGAACAGGCTCCGAAGATCCCGTCTGTTAAACTCCTGTACCGGCACGCCGTCAATCAGGATCTTTCCGGAATTCACATCATAAAACCGCATCAATAATTTTACCATAGTCGTCTTTCCCGCGCCGGTAGGACCTACGATGGCGATTTTTTGTCCCGCCCGCACATCCGCGCAGAAATCTTTTATGATCATCTGATCTTCCTTATAGCCGAACTGAACATGGGAAAACGAGACATTTCCGGCAATTCCGCTCACAGACGCCGGATTCTTTACCGTCTGTTCCTCCTCTTCTTCATCAAGGAATTCAAAGACTCGCTCCGCCGCTGCGGTCATGGACTGGACCTGACTGATCACCTGGGCGATCTGCTGGATCGGCTGGGTAAAATTCTTCACATACTGAATAAACGCCTGAATATCACCGATGGTGATCACATTGCGGATGGCGAGGATTCCGCCTGCCACGGACACGCCCACATAACCAAGGTTGCCCACAAACATCATCACCGGCATCATAAGTCCGGATAAAAACTGGGATTTCCATGCGGAGGTATACAAGACATCATTGGTCCGGTTGAATTCCTCTACCACGCTTTTTTCTTTATTAAACACCTTGATAACCAGCTGGCCTCCGAAATTCTCCTCCACCTGACCGTTGATATGTCCCAGATATTCCTGCTGCATCTTAAAGTATTTTTGAGAATGTTTCACCACGAAAGACATCAAAACAATCGAAATCGGCAAAATCACCAACGCGATCAAGGTCATCAACGGAGAAATACTTAACATCATCACCAATACGCCAAGCATAGTTGTGACGGATGTGATGATCTGAGTAATGCTTTGATTCAATCCCATTCCCAGCGTATCGATATCATTGGTAATTCTCGATAACACCTCTCCATAAGTTCTGCTCTCAAAATATTTCATGGGAACGCGATTGATTTTTTCCGACAGTTCCTGTCTGAGCTTATAACAGAGTCTCTGCGTCACTCCGGACATGATCCAGCCCTGAACAAAATTGAATACCGCGCTTACCACATAAAGAGCAAGGACAAACAGCAAGATCTTTCCGATATATGTAAAATCCATTCCGCCGGTATTGGCGATCTTATTCTGCAAACCTTCCGCCAGTGCTGTGGTGGCTTTTCCCATTATTTTCGGGGATATGACATTAAATACCGTGGAAAGCACCGCCATGACCGCCACTACAAGGATCCCCGCCTTAAAAGGTGCTAATTTCTTCGCCAACATTCTCATGGCTTTTTTCATATCCTTGGGTTTTTCCCCTGTTCCATGAGGTCCGCGCCCCATGGGACCTCTCGGTCTTCTTTCCTCACTCATACCAACGCCTCCTTTCCGGTTTTTGGCAGAATTTTATCATCCTGCTCTTCGATTCCCAATTCCTTTGCGGACAGCTGGGAACTTGCGATCTGCCTGTACACTTCGCAATTTTTCAACAATTCCTCATGGGTGCCCTTTCCTGCAATCCTTCCGTCATCCAGCACGATGATCTGCTCCGCATGCATGATCGTGCTGATGCGCTGAGCCACAATGAGAACCGTGCTGTCCTGCGTCTTAGAAGCCAATTCTTTTCGCAGCGCCGCATCGGTCTTTAAATCAAGGGCAGAGAAACTGTCATCAAAAATATAAATTTTCGGATTCTTCACAATCGCTCTGGCTATGGACAAACGCTGTTTCTGACCGCCGGAAACATTGCTTCCTCCCTGAGCGATCTGAGCCTGATATTTCTTATTCTTCTCTTCGATAAATTCTTCCGCCCGGGCAATCCTTGCCGCTTCCTGCATCGCTTCATCCGAAGCTGACTCATCGCCGTATTTTAAATTGCTCTCGATGGTGCCGGAGAAAAGAATGCCTTTTTGGGGAACATATCCGATCTGATCTCTTAAATCCTCCATCTTCACATTCCGGATATCCTGCCCGTCTAACAGAACTTCTCCGCCCGTCACATCATACATGCGGGGAATCAGCTGAACCAATGTTGTTTTTCCGCAGCCGGTACTTCCGATAATTGCCGTCGTCTTCCCCGGCTCCGCCGTAAAATCAATATTTTCCAGCACATTCTGCTCCGCGCCCGGATATTTAAAATCCACATGTCGGAAACGGATCACGCCGGAAACCTGCTCTTTTTTCAATGTTTTAGCGTCTTTTTTATTCACGATGGAAGGCGCTGTCTTCAGCACTTCATCGATACGTTCGGCTGCCACGGCCGCTCTCGGAAGCATTACCGACATCATGGTAAGCATCAGAAATGACATCACGATCATGATCGCATAGGTAATAAACGCCGTCATAGCGCCCACCTGCATTTTACCGTCATCAATTCTGTGGGCTGCAACCCAGACGATCAGAACTGTAGTGGCATTCATAAGCACCATCATCCCCGGCATCATAAATGTCATGACACGATTGGTAAAAAGCATTGTCTTCGTCAGATCTTTATTCGCCTCATCAAACCGTTCTTCTTCTTTTCTCTCCCGTCCGAACGCCCGGATCACATTCAGTCCGGTCAAAATCTCTCTGGATACCAGATTAACTTTATCAACCAATGTCTGCATCAGCTTGAATTTCGGCATGGCAACAGACATCAGTACCATGACAAATCCAAAGATCACAACAACTGCAAGTCCGATGATCCAACCCATTCCTGCTTTTGTTCCTGCTACCTTTATGATTCCGCCGATTCCAAGGATCGGCGCATAGGCAAGCATTCTCAAAAACATGGTGCTTACCATCTGGATCTGCTGAACATCGTTTGTACATCTGGTGATCAGAGACGCCGTAGAAAACCGGTTCATCTCATTGTTGAAAAAACTCATGACGTTCTGATATACTTTGCCTCGAAGATCCCTGCCGATTCCGGCGCCCACTCTGGCTGCAAAGAAAGATACAAAGATCGTAACCACTGCCATCACCAGCGAAATCGCAAGCATCTTTCCGCCCTCTGTCCACAGATAAGTTTTCTGGATCTGATCTACATCCACGCCTGCCTCTTTGTCACACTTTGCGGCATAAGCCACACCCATGGAAGATGCAAGGGAACTGCCCATGGCGTCAATGGTCTTCTTCATCTGTCCTCTCATATCAAGGATCTCGTCTTTTCCCATTCTTCCTGCCTGATAAGCCTGCGCAAGGATCTTTCGCATATCCACGCAGTCTGCTGTTACCGCATCCCCGTTAGAATCCGTGATCTCCTGACGGAATGTGGAAAGATTCTCAATTCCCATCATTCCGCCGATCTCCTCTACACTCAAATCCATAAATGTCTTTTCATCGATTGGCAATTCCGCCCCGGACCGGTTCATCATCGTCCAGATCTGTTTCTTAAATGTCTGTACCTCCACGGCAGACATACTGTGATTCAATAAGATCGCTGCGGAAAATTGCTCATCATATTCATCAAGTTCTTTCTCATCTAATTCTTTCCGCTCATATTTATTTCCGCTGTTTTTATAAAGCGAAGTAAACGTTTCTGTCTCCTTCTCCGTCATAAATAATTGCGCCTGCTCATATTCCTCCTCCGTCATTTTCACCGGCAGAATATGCTCGATACCTTTATTCTGTATGCCCACATCGATGATATCCGAAGTATATTGCGGCAATGCAAGATCACACATCGCCTGTACTACAAGCAGCAGGATCACCGCAATGACCGATTTCCAATAGGGCAGCATATTGCGAAATATTTTTCCCATATGTTATAACTACTCCTTTCTCTGTTCTTCCCTGCAATACCGCTCTATCTCATCGGCGGCAGTTTTTTGGATTTCTTCCAGAATCTCACAAAATTGATTCAGTTTTTCTTCCCCGATCCGATCAGAAATATTCCGGAATACCGTACTTATGATTTCCTCCGATTCATCCAGCCTTTTCCGTCCCATTTCCGTCATTCTTACATAAGTATTTCTTCTGTCTTTCTCATCGGTACAGCGCTCCACATATCCTTTTCCCTCCAGATCCCTGACGGTCCGCGAAACGCCGGAAAGCACCACATCCAGTTTTGAAGCGATCGCTGAAACTTTCACCTGTTCATGATTTTCCCGCCCGATATACCGGATCGTCATCATAATCGAATATTCCTGGAATGTAATCTCTTTTAACAAGTGCATCGCATGCAGCTTTTTATACTTCCTTCCTATGGACATCAGCTTTCTCTGATACTCTTCCACACTTTCTCACCTTCTTCCATTTATTTAACAATGTTAACTATTAACATCAACAATTAATTTACTCTGTTTTCCAAAATCTGTCAAGAAAATAAAACATAAAAAATGTTACTATTCACAGCCACCCCCTTCATTCGCAAAGGCGGCTATGCCGCTTTCCCGCACTTCGTGCTAACTTTGCTCATAAGGGGGAAGTGACTGATTCCAGTC
>CADBTR010000080.1 GCA_902797675.1 uncultured Lachnospiraceae bacterium | reverse complement strand
TTTACTCAGTATTTACATGATGCCTTTTTATCTGATATACTGTTGACAAACACAAGGAGGTTTTACCGATGTTACCGAAAGATTTTATTTCCTATATGCAGTCTTTACCAAATCTTGACGCCGGCGCTTTTTTTCAAAGCTATGAACAGGTCTGCGCCCGGGGACTGCGCTTAAACCCATTGAAAAAAGAAGGGCTTCAACCGGAAAGTCTTAACCGGCTCCTGTCCGATCCGGCTCCGGTTCCATGGGCGGAAAACGGCTATTATTATACGGAATCCGATCATCCCGGAAAGCACCCTTATCATGAAGCGGGAGCTTACTATATTCAGGAACCCAGCGCCATGTCGGCAGCAGTTCTGCTGCATCCGGCTCCCGGAGAACGGGTTCTGGATCTTTGCGGGGCACCCGGTGGAAAATCAACGCAGCTCGCAGCTTTTTTAAACGGAAGCGGGTTGCTGATCTCCAATGAGATCCATCCCGCCCGCTGCAAGATCCTCTCCCAGAACATAGAACGCATGGGAATCGCCAACGCGATTGTCACCAATGAAGACAGCGCCTCCCTGTCCTCCCGTTTTCCGGAATATTTTGATAAGATCCTTGTGGATGCTCCCTGTTCCGGCGAGGGAATGTTCCGAAAAGACCCGGACGCCTGCGACCAATGGCAGCCTGCCAATGTGGATGCCTGTGCCCTGCGCCAGAAAGAAATTCTTGAAAACGCCGCTTCCATGCTGCATCCTTCGGGCACTCTGGTCTATTCTACCTGCACGTTTTCAGCGGAAGAAAATGAACAGGTGATCGCATGGTTTTTAAAACATCATCCGGAGTTTCACCTGATTTCGGCAGATGATATGGCAGCCGCTTCTTTCTTTGCCCCGGGGCATCCGGAATGGGCCGACCAAAACCCTGAACTTACTAAAACCTGCCGGTTATGGCCGCACCTTTTAAAGGGCGAAGGACATTTTGCCGCCATTTTAAAAAAAGCAGAAAACCGATTGCAGGAACCTGCATCATCAAAATCGTCAAAATCATTAAAATCATCCAAAAAGAGCAGAAATTCCTCGCTCTCAAAGTCATTGCGTTCCCTTCTTGACGATTTTTTGATACATTTTGTGACAGCAGATTGTTATGACTTTTTGTTATCCGGTGATCTGATCCTGTTCGGCGATCAGCTGTACCGGCTGCCGAAAGACGCCCCGCCATTGGATGGGTTAAAAATTCTTCGCGCCGGCCTCCATCTCGGAACCTTCCGCAAGGGACGCTTTGAACCGGCACACGCTCTGGCTTTGTTCCTCGGGCGGCAGGAAGTATTAAACCATATCGACTTTCCCGCAGGTTCTGATGAAGTTCTAAAATTTTTCCGCGGAGAAAGCTTTCCTGTTCCGGAACAGACACAAAACGGCTGGTGTCTGTTCTGTGTTGACCATATGTCCGCCGGTTTCGGCAAGGTATCCGGAGGCATGTTTAAAAATCACTACCCGAAAGGGCTCAGAAAGGAGTTTTTATGAAACTGATCAATCTGCAGGAAAATCCTTCCATCAGCTATCACTGGTGTGGAAAGTTTGAATCTCCCTCTCCGGAATGGATGCACCTGACCCGTGATCTCACCGATTTTGAACTATTTATTATGACCGAGGGAACCCTCTATATTGCCAACTCCTTAAAACAGCATGTGGTGCAAAAAGGTGAATTCCTGCTGATGCATCCCGGCAGCATGCAATACGGCTACAAACAGAGCAGCTGCTCCTTTTACTGGCTGCACTTCGCCATCCCAAGAGAGGAATACCGGTTAGAAACAGCCTGTCAGCCGGAAGATCACAGACTTGTGATACCGGAAAAAGGGAAAACTCCCTTTCCCGACCGCATCATTGTCCTGATGAAGCAATTGCAGGACTCCGACAAACTCTACCACAATTCCCGTCTCAACGACGCATTGACCGGCGCCATTTTTCATGAATTGTACAGTCAGGGAACGTTTGTCAAAGAAAATGCTGTAAACCGCCAGAAACAGATCTACAATGACATTACAGATTTCATTATTTATCATGCCTGTGAAAATATCCGGGTCAGTGAAATCGCAGCTTATTTCGGATACAACGAAAAATATCTGTCCACTTTTTTTAAAAAACAGGCAGGCATTTCCTTAAAACAATTCATGCTGCAGGCCAAGATGGATGTCGCCAAGGCAGAGCTTACCGATACCAACCATACAATCTTACAGATCGCATATAATGTGGGGTTCAGCGACGCTCACAATTTTACAAACAGTTTCAAAAAAGTCACCGGATTGACGCCAAGCGCCTACCGGAACAGCTACGCAAAACGGGCGTTGTTTCATGTCTGAAACAACGCCCGCGTCCTGTCTGATAAACCTATTTTGTAATTATTCAGCAGGAATTCGAGTTTGGGATTCTGAATAATTACATTTGACCAGTAAGTAATTCCATAATCTGATTGCTTCTTTGAATAAATTTTGTCATAGCCTCCGGATTCAACTGCTCATGACTGATCACCGCAAGGTCATAAAGCTGCTGACAGATCATGGTCACATTCTCATCATCCTGCTGATCCTTATGAGCGAGAACATATTGTACCAGCTTATGATTTGCATTGAGCACCAGAGTGAGATTTGTGCCGAACATAGACGGATCCATGCCTGCCATTCCGTACATTTTCATCATATCCTGCATTCTGCGGCTTTCCTCGGAAAGAGTAACCATGGCTGAAACCTGTTCGTCCTTCAGTTTTTCAAGTTTTAATTCCAGCTTTTCATTATTCAATGCCTTGCGGAACAATTCCGTCAAGGTCTTTGCATCCTCTTCCAGAGCCTTCTTGTCATCCTCGGAAACTTCCTCTTTGAATGTTTCCGTAAGATCCGCATCAATGCGCAGGAATTTTACGCCCTCATTCTTCTGCTCCAGATGGGAGATAAACGGCTGATCGATGTTGTGCTTTAAGACTACCGCATCCGTTCCCTCTTCCCGGAACATACGGATATACTGGCTTTGCTGGATCTCATCGGTCACATAGAAGATCGTATTCTCATGCTTTTCCTTATTCTCTTCCAGGCACTCCGGCAAGGTCAGATATTTTCCGTCGATATTCTTAAACAGAATATAATCCTTCATCTTCTCGCAGAATTTCTCGTCCTTTAAGCAGCCGAACTTGATAAACGGATTGATATCATCCCAGTATTTTTCATAAGATTCCTTCTCTGTCTTGCACATACCGGATAACTTATCCGCCACACGCTTGGTGATATAATCGGAGATCTTCTTTACAAATCCGTCATTCTGCAAAGCACTTCTCGACACATTTAACGGCAGATCCGGACAATCGATGACGCCCTTTAACAGCATCAGAAATTCCGGGATCACTTCCTTGATATTATCCGCAACAAAGACCTGATTGTTATATAATTTAATGGTTCCCTCGATGGTATCATATTCGTTATTGAATTTCGGGAAATACAGGATTCCTTTTAAATTAAAAGGATAATCCATATTCAGGTGAATCCAGAACAACGGCTCCTTGAAATCATGGAATACTTTGGTATAAAACTCCTTGTATTCCTCCTCGGTACAGTCATTTGGATGCTTTGTCCAAAGCGGATGGATGTCATTCAATGCCACCGGCCTTTTTAAGATCTTTGCCTTATGCTGTTCCGGCTTCTTGACTACCGTTTCCTTTGTTCCGTCTTCGTTTTCTTTCTCCTCGGTCTCCTCCGGCTCTACGATATTCTCCACTACCGTATCTTTCTCGGTCACTTCTTCCTCCGGAATGGTCTCATATTGAGGCTCCGCCGTCTCATTTTTAAGGAAGATCGGAATCGGCATAAAGGAGCAATACTTCTCGATGACTTCTTTTGCCCGATATTCATTGCAAAATTCCAGGCTGTCCTCATTGAGATACAGAACGATCTCCGTTCCTACCGTATCTTTTGTTCCCTCTTCCATCTCATAAGTCGTGCCGCCGTCACAATCCCAATGCACCGGTTTTGCGCCCTCTTTGTAAGAAAGGGAATTGATCTCCACCCGGTCAGCCACCATAAATGCAGAATAAAATCCAAGACCGAAATGACCGATGATCTGATCATCGTTTGTCTTATCTTTATATTGCTCAATAAAAGCCTCCGCGCCGGAAAATGCGATCTGGCAGATATATTCTTCCACTTCCTCCGCCGTCATGCCAAGACCGTTATCGACAAACCGCAGCGTCTTGTCCTTATCATTGACCGATACAACGATCTTTAATTCATTTTCCTCCGGAATGCTGTATTCTCCCATCATATCCAGCTTTTTCAACTTTGTGATGGCATCTGTTCCGTTTGAGATCAATTCTCTGAAAAAGATATCGTGATCGGAATAAAGCCATTTTTTAATCACCGGAAAAATATTTTCACTATTAATTGATAAATTACCCTGATTTGCCATGTTAAAACATCTCCTTATCTCTCTTATTCATCTGCTGCCCCGAATCTGACAGCCTCTGCTCTTTATCATATATCCTGCAAAGGAAAATGTCAAGCAAAAATTAGCACTCATTTTTAATGAGTGCTAATAATGTGGATAATCTTCTTTCTTATTCCTCCTCACAGAGAGCCCAGACTCCTTTGATCTGACTGCCGATCTCATCAAAGGTATAACCTGTATCTGTCCGGATCCTGCTGTTTGGATCTTTTACATAAAATTTTCCGTCCTCATATTTATAGATCAGGATAAAATGACCGCCTTTTGTGAAAATCCCGGGACCTACGCTTAAGATCAGCACTTTACCCTCCTTTAAGGCAAGGCGCAGAGATTCTTCACTGATATTGATTTTCTCGGAAGATAATCCCAGTTTTTCCGCCCCGCTCTTCATCAGATCCCATGAACTTCCCGAACCGTAAACATAATAGTTATTATCCGTTGCAAATTTACACAATGCGATAGGCGTATATTGACCTTTTCCCGTAAGCGCTACCATCGCCATTGCAAGACAGGTGGGACCGCAACCGGAATCTCCGATGACATTATCACCAAATTCAATATATCCCCAGCGATCATCCCACTGGATAAAGGTAGGCACCGTTCCTTTTGTATAATCCTGGGAAATGTCCACAACGCTGCTGTGCTGTTCCCTGCTTTTGATTGGATATTTTAAGACAAAATCAATGACTTCCGGATATTTTACCAGAAATTCGATCATTTCCGGCGGATACGCCTTTTCATGTTCAATGATAAATTCCAGTCTGTCGTCTTCCGTCTCACTGCTGTACAGGCGATCCTTCAATTGTTGAAGCATATCCTCATCATTCTCATAGATATACATACTCTCATCCAGCGTCAGTTCCGAGACATTCACCGTATCGGAAACCACATCCTCGACTGCCTCTTCTGTCTGCACTTCCGTCTTCTCTTTTGTTTTTCCCTGATCTTTTGCGGAAACCATCTGACTGATATTGACAGCCAAAAGAATGATACCGAGAACAGTGATCGCCAAGATTCCTCCTAACAGCATTTTCTGCTTTCTTTTCTGGATTGCGACCTTTCGCGCCCGCTCCTCCTTAAGCCTTTTTTGTCTTATGGCTTCTGCCTTACTTTTCTGTTGTGTGCTCCCGCGACGAGAATCATTTCCTTTCGCAGCAGCCGTATGTTTTTTTGTCTGCTTTTTTTGTTGTATCTGTCTCATCTGAGCAGCTTTTTGCCTGTGATCCCGTTTTAATTCATCCATGATCTGCCCTTTCCTTTATACCGGCATCTTTTACCGGAATTATGCAAAATCAAATAATGATAATTGATTGGTCTCCGGCAAGTCACCAAACAGGCCAAGATCGCTCATCAGATCGATCACGGTCTTGCTGACCTTTGTTCTTGCCCGAAAATCATCTTTTGATAAAAATTCCCCGTCTTTTGCCGCATCTACCACAGCTTCTGCCGCCTTATCCCCCATTCCGTCGATAGTACTTAAGGACGGCAGCAATTTACCGTCGATCACCTGAAATTTCGTCGCCTTTGAGCGGTACAGGTCAATCGGCATAAATTCATAACCTCTTGCATACATTTCCTGCACGATCCGCATATCCTTGATGGTATCCTCTTCCTTTGGCGTAATCGTGCCGTTTTCCTTCTTCTTCCGATATTCCGCAAGAAAATATTCCAGCTTATCCCTGCCCTGGCACATAATCTCATAATTAAATGCGGAAGCGCGGATACTGAAAAAAGCCGCGTAAAAAGCCTGGGGATAGAATACTTTATAATAAGCAATTCTCCACGCCATCATCACATAAGCCGCTGCGTGCGCCTTCGGAAACATATATTTAATCTTCTTACAGGACCAGATGTACCAATCCGGCACCCCCGCCCCGATCATAGCTTCTTCCCACTCCGGCTTCAATCCTTTTCCCTTCCGGACCGCTTCCATGATCGTAAAGGACAGCTCCTTGTCCATCCCTTTACTGATCAGATAGATCATAATATCATCTCTGGTACAGATTGCCGTGGAGATCGTTGCCTTTCCTTCCTTGATCAATGTCTGGGCATTTCCAAGCCACACATCCGTACCGTGGGAAAGCCCTGCGATCCGCACAAGATCGGAAAATGTCTTCGGCTGTGTATCAATCAACATCTGCATGGCAAAATCCGTACCGAACTCCGGAATTCCGAGAGCGCCAAGCTTACAGCCTCCGATATCCTCCGGCTCGATATGCAGCGCCTCCGTAGATTTAAACAGCGACATCACTTCCTTGCTGTCTAACGGGATCGTCGTTGCCGGCAATCCGGTCAGATCCTCCAGCATTCGGATCATCGTAGGATCATCATGCCCCAGAATATCAAGTTTTAGCAGGTTGTGATCGATGGAGTGATAATCGAAATGCGTTGTGACGGTCTTCACCGTCATATCATTTGCCGGATGCTGCACCGGCGTAAATTTATAGATCTGCTCTCCGTAAGGAAGCACGATAATTCCTCCCGGATGCTGTCCCGTAGTTCTGCGGACTCCGACACAGCCCTGCACGATCCGGTTGATCTCACAAGGGCGCTTCGACTTTCCCCTCTCCTCATAATAATTTTTCACATAACCATACGCCGTCTTATCTGCCAGCGTACCGATGGTTCCTGCCCGGAAAGTCTGACCTTTTCCGAAAATAACTTCCGTATATTCATGCGCTTTACTCTGATATTCGCCGGAAAAATTCAGGTCAATATCCGGCTCTTTATTTCCCTTAAATCCCAGGAATGTCTCAAAAGGAATATCAAATCCGGCTTTAATCAACGGTTTCCCGCAATTCGGACAATTCTTATCCGGCATGTCACAGCCGGAGCCGCCGCTGTATTGTTTTACCTCGTCGGAATCAAAATCACTGTAATGACAGTTCTCGCAATAATAATGCGGACTTAACGGATTTACTTCCGTAATTCCCGCCATGGTCGCCACAAAAGAAGAACCGACAGATCCTCTGGAACCTACCAGATATCCGTCCTCATTAGACTTCCACACCAACTTTTGGGCAATAATATACATAACGGCAAATCCATTGGAAATAATGGAATTTAATTCTCGCTCCAACCGCTCCGTCACGATTTCCGGAAGATTTTCTCCATACATGGAATGTGCCTTATTATAACAGATCTCCCTGAGCATCTGATCGGAATTCGGGATCACCGGCGGCGCCTTATCCGGATGTACCGGCGAGATCTCATCGATCATATCCGCGATCCGGTTGGTATTGGTAATCACTACTTCCTCTGCCTTATCCGGTCCCAGATAAGAAAACTCCGCCAGCATCTCCTCTGTGGTATGCAAAAACAGCGGTGCCTGCTCATCGGCATCCTCAAATCCTTTTCCCGCCATAATGATCCTGCGGTAAATTTCATCCTCCGGATTTAAAAAATGGACATCACAGGTCGCCACCACCGGTTTATTGAATTTCTCCCCGAGTTCAACAATCTGTTTATTGATCTCAATGAGGTTTTCAACTGTGGTATCGCCTTTTCGCACCATAAACATATTATTGCCGTTGGGCTGAATTTCCAGATAATCATAAAAATTCACCAGTCTTGCAATCTCCGCATCGCTTTTTCCGCCGTATACCGCCTGATACAGTTCTCCCGCTTCACAGGCGGAACCGATCAGAAGTCCCTCCCGGTATTTATTGAATTCGCTTTTCGGAATTCTCGGAAAACGGTGAAAATAGGTCACATGGGAATCCGATACCAGCCGGTACAGATTTCTTCTGCCCAGTTCATTTTTCGCAAGAATGATCGCATGGTGGGTCGGCAGCTTGCGGATAAGCTCTACCGTACTTTCTCCCAGCTTATTTACGCCGTTTAGCTCCGAAACTCCCAGATCTTTTAACATCGATACAAATTTCACAAAGATTTCGGCTGTACATCCGGCGTCATCCACCGCCCGATGATGATTTTCCAGGGATATATTTAATGCCTTTGCCACCGTATCCAGTTTGAAACGATTCAGATTCGGAAGCAGCACTCTCGCAAGGGGCACCGTATCCACGATGGTGCATTGAAAATCGATTCCCAGATCCCTTGCATTTTTGAAAATGAAGCTCATATCAAAGTCCGCATTATGAGCTACCATGACAGCACCCTGACAAAATTCCAGAAATCGCGGCAGAACCTCTTCCACCGTCCCTGCCTCCATTACCATGGAGTCATTAATTCCGGTCAGCTGTTCAATCCGGAAAGGAATCGGCCGTTTCGGGTTGATAAATTCGCTGAACCGCTCCGTAATCTGTCCCTTTTTCACACGAACAGCGCCGATTTCTATGATTTTGTCATAGGTCGCGCTAAAGCCTGTGGTCTCTATATCGAATACCACATAAGTTGCATCCAGGGACTGTCCGGCAGAATCCGTCACGATGGTCTTGATATCATCCACCAGATAAGCCTCCACGCCGTAGATGACCTTGAAATCCAGCTTTTCTCCCTTTTTCTTATAGGAATCCTTAATCTTATCCAGACCGTGAAGCGCCTCGGTAAATCCCTGCACATTTCCGTGATCGGTGATCGCTAACGCCTTATGTCCCCAGCGGATCGCCTGGGCAATAATATCCTTTGCTTCCGACACGCCGTCCATATCGCTCATCTTCGTGTGACAATGCAGCTCCACCCGCTTTTCCGGACTGTTGTCCATACGCGGAACACGAAAATCCGTTCCCTTCATAATTCCCGCCACAGAAGCGATCTCCACCTCTTTATCGTAGGTATCAAGCATTGCCATACCTTTCAGCCGGATAAATTTCCCTTCCCGAAGATTCTCCAGCATTTCCGGCAGATCCTCATTCTTCAGAAACAATTTTGAGGAGATGGTATCTGTAAAATCGGTTACGGAAAATGTGATGATCGTTCTTTCATTCCGGATCTCTCTTGTCTCCAGAAAAAGAATCTGTCCGTGAATGATCACCTCGCCGCTCTCCTCCGTAATTTCCTCGATTTTCGTATATTCCCCGTCAAATTCCCGACCGTACAGCACATCCGGATTATCGGATTTTCCGCGGTAATCCCGCCGCTGATAATTATTTTTCTTCTCCGGCTTTTTCTCCGGTTTCTTTTCTTCTCTCTTTTCCTCTGCCACCGGCGCAGTTTTCGCTTCCTGTTCTTTTTTCTGTTTCTTTTCTTCCTCGCGCTCGGCTCTGTGCTTCGCCTTTTGCTCTTTATTATCCTCCATGATTTTTTTGATCTCCTGTTTTTCCTGTTCTTCCAGCTGTTTGCGGTACTTGCTCATCTTCGGTTTCACATAAGAAATCTCAAGATCAAGATCAAGTCCGCAGCGATCCGTAAATACGCCTTCCAGATATGCTATAAGATCATTTACTTTTGTCTTATTCAAACCGGTGTCTTCCAGTGTCAGGCTGACTTTTTCCCCCTCCTTAAATTCCATCTTACTTTTGCGCATCATATTGTACATTACGATGCTCCGTTTTTTCAATTCCTCCAGAATACTTTCCCGATATTCTTCCCAGAGGCTCTCCGGCGTATATTGTCTGGACAGCAGAAAACGTTCCACGATCCGGACCTGTATCTGTCCTTTGTGGAACATCTGCTTTTCCATCTCTTCCTCAACCGTATAGATGCTCTTTTTCGGTATGATCCTCGTTCCGGTCATATAGATCCGGATCGCGTCTTTTTGATGATTGGTGGCAATCTTATTCACTTCCACCAGGCTTAAAAGCTCTGTCAACTGATTTTCCAGTTTTAATTCGGGAAATACCTGAAAAAAACGTTTCCCTTCAGCCATATTATGCCTCCCAGTGCGCCAGTTCCTCTTCCAAAACAGCAAGTAGCTGATTTTCCGGTACTTTCTTTACAATATCACCCTTTTTGATCAAAATACCCTCGCCGATCCCGCCGGCAATGCCAAGATCGGCTTCTTTTGCCTCACCGGGTCCGTTTACCACGCACCCCATAACGGCAACTTTTAAGTTCAGATGATCGTATTTTGCCACCATGGTCTCCACCTTGTTTGCCAGTCCGATCAGATCGATATTGGTACGCCCGCAGGTCGGACAGGAAACCACGCTGATCCCGCCGGCGCGAAGCCCCAGCGTTCTTAAGATCAATTTTCCGGTTTTCACTTCCTCCACCGGATTGCCGGTCAGGGAAACACGAATCGTATCTCCGATCCCCTCATTCAGAATAATTCCCAAACCTACTGAGGACTTGATATTTCCGGAATATAATGTTCCCGCTTCCGTAATTCCCACATGGAGAGGATAATCCGTACGTTCGGCTATGAGTTCGTGAGCATTTACGCACATCATCACATCTGAGGATTTGATACTGATCACAAGATTATGGTAATCATATTCCTCAATCATGGCAACCTTGGCAAGCGCGCTCTCTACAATTCCCTCTGCTGTTACTTTCCCGTATTTATCCAGGTATTCCTTCTCCAGGGAGCCGCTGTTTACGCCCACACGGATGGGAATATCCCGTTCTTTTGCGGCTTCCACCACCGCTTTCACATTCTCGGATCCTCCGATATTACCCGGATTGATCCGGATCTTATCCGCGCCGTTTTTGATTGCTTCGATTGCCATGCGGTAATTAAAATGAATGTCCGCAACCAAAGGAATGTGAATCCTTTTTTTGATTTCTCCGATGGCCTTTGCCGCTTCCTCTGTGGGAACCGTACAGCGAATGATCTCACATCCCGCCTGCTCCAGTTCCAGAATCTGGGCAACCGTAGCTTCCACATCCTCTGTCTTTGTATTCGTCATTGACTGTATCAAAATCGGATTTCCACCGCCTATGACGCTGTCTCCGATCTTTATCACTCTGGTATGATCCCGAAACATAATATGCTCCTCCATTTTTGTCACATCAATTTTCTGATATCCTGAAACATGATAAATACGGCGAAAACCATAAGCAAAATCATGCAGACTGCCGTAAGCACGCCCTCGAATTTTCTTGGTACCGGTTTGCGAAAAATCGCCTCAATAAAGAGAAATACCAGCCTTCCTCCGTCTACGCCCGGAATCGGCAATAAATTCATCACGCCTAAGTTAGCGCTTAACAGGATCGTAATATTCGCCACATTTAAAAATGCCATCCACATTCCCTCGGATTTCGCATTATTATAAGTGGAGCCGATAATATCAACGATACCAACCGGTCCCGTAAAATCCTTGACGCCGAGTTTACCCTTGAATAAAAGTCCCAGACTCTTAAATACCGATGTAATCTGATATTTTAATTCCGCAAAACTGTATTTCACTGTCTCGACGGCATTTGTCTCATACCGGTAGGTATTATAGGACAGTCCCATGGTATATCCCTCGGAGCTGAGCTTTGGCGTCACCGTCAGCACTTTCTCTTCATCATCCCGCAAGACCGTAATCTCAATCTTATCTTTCGTCAACGGATGAGATTGAAAATATTCATACAGATCGTCACTTCCGGTGATTTCCGTATCGCCGATGGCAACAATGACATCGCCTTTCTTACCGCCGGCCTTCGCAAAAGGCGCCCCCTTTACCACATCCGATACAGAGGCATCTCCCGATTCCTGCGCATTATACGTAATACCGATGGCATATTTTTTTACATATTTCGGAAGAACCGATGTTGTATAGGTCTTTCCGTCTCTTTCATATACAACGGTAATCTCTTTTTCAGAAACCGGATTGATGAAAAGCTCTACGGTAATTTCCCGTCCCAATGTGATCGTTTCCCCGTTAAATTCCCTGATTAAGTCTCCTTCTTTTAATCCCGCCTCATCAGCCGCCGATCCTTCCTGAACATAATTGAGTACCGGTTTATCATAGCCTACGAAGCCCATCACAACCACTGCCAGTACCCATGCCAGAAGAAAATTAAACATCGGTCCCGCCAGCACCACAGCAATTCTTGCCCACACAGACTTGCTCTCAAAGGAATGTTCTTTATCCTGTTCCACTTCCTTCTCATCGTAAAAATCCTGCGACAACATCTGGCAGGAACCGCCGAAAAACAATAATTTTAATGAATATCTGGTGTCTCCTTTCTCAAAAGAAAAAAGGCGGGGACCAAATCCGATGGAAAACTCCACAACCCGTATTCCATTTTTCTTCGCCAGCAGAAAATGTCCTAATTCATGAAAAAATATAAGTAAGCTAAATACGATAATCGCTATAACGACACTCATGAAAACCTCCGTTTATTTGCATAGGCAGCTTTCAGTAATTCATCTACTTCCCGCTCCGTCTCCAGAATCTGATCCACTGTGGGATCCTGTGTCACTTTATGCTGCTCCATCGCATAGGCGATGCTGTCCGTAATCTCCAAAAAGCCGATCTCCCGATTCAGAAAACGAGCCACTGCATATTCATTGGCGGCATTGAATACCGTAGGCATGGTTCCCCCGATTTCCCCCGCCTGATACGCAAGATCAAGTCCCGCAAAATTCTTCCGGTCCGGAATCTGAAAATCAATATGCGTAAGTTCCGTAAAATCCACCCGTTTTCCCGGAAGATATCTTCGATCTGGATAAAAAAGTGCATATTGGATCGGTAATTTCATATCCGGCGTTCCAAGCTGAGCCATGATCGCTCCGTCCTCAAATTCCACCATTGAATGGATCAGACTTTGCGGCTGAACCACCGGCTGAATCTGCTCCAGTTCCACGTCAAAGAGCCACTTTGCCTCAATAACCTCCAGACCCTTATTTACCATTGTCGCGGAGTCAATGGTGATCTTTTTTCCCATAGACCAGTTTGGATGCTGTAACGCCTGCTCCACCGTCACATCCCGCATCTGCTCCCTTGTATAACCGCGAAAAGGTCCGCCGGAAGCAGTCAGTAAGATCTTATGGATCTGCGATCGTTTTTCTCCGTTCAGACATTGAAAAATCGCGCTGTGTTCACTGTCCACCGGAAGAATCTTCACGTTTTTTTCTCTTGCAAGGGGCATAATGATATGTCCTGCCGTCACAAGGGTTTCTTTATTGGCAAGAGCAATATCCTTTCCCGCCTTAATCGCTTCAATGGTAGGCTTGATCCCGATCATTCCCACAAATGCCGTGACAACAATATCGGCCTCCTCTGCCACCGCAGCCTCCATAAGTCCGTCCATACCGGTCACCACCCGTTCACCGGTATCCTGAATCCGTTCTTGCAATTCTTTTGCAGCTTCTTCTTTATAGACGCAGACAAGCTTCGGTTGAAATTCCCGAAGCTGCTGTTCTAACAGGTCAATATTACTTCCCGCCGCAAGTGTAATAATTTCAAAATCCTCGCGGTAATTCCTTACCACTTCCAATGTCTGAGTCCCGATGGAACCGGTGGACCCAAGAATCGCTAATTTCTTCATCTCATTCGCCTCTTTATCATATTAAGGAATTATTTCCAAACAATCCTGATGGTCTTTACATGAAATAGAATATAATCGGCGCTGTGAATAATACGCTGTCAAACCGGTCTAAAATTCCTCCATGCCCCGGAATCAAAGTACCGTAATCCTTCACATCATAATTCCGTTTGATCGCCGAGGCTGCAAGATCGCCGATCATGGAAATTCCGCCGCCTAAGGCGCAGACGCAGCCGCACGCCAGAACCGGATTCGATACGCTTGCAATGCTTCCCTGCATCAAAAATCCGTACAGCGCGCCTAAAAGAAATGCCCCGACAATCCCGCCGACAGCCCCCTCGACTGTTTTTTTCGGACTGAGTTCAGAAGCCATCTTATGCTTTCCGCATGTTACGCCGGTAAGATACGCACAGGTATCACAGCCCCATGAGCAAAGGAAAATAAGCCATATCAGAATATGCCCGTCATCCCCGTTTCGCACCAGAAAAATATAGGACATCAATACTGCACCGTAAATTACCGCAAAATAGCTGTGCAATACCTGATCTGTCTTGTAACGGGGATATGTGATGACATATACCGCCAGAATCGCCATCAGGTAACCGATCAGAAATACATCGATCCGATCCGGACCTCCCACTCCGATCAAAAGATAATAGACAATCGTTGCAGCATAAGCCATGTACGCCAGCTTACTTGTCTTTAACTCCATAACTCCCAGCATCTCAGAAACTGCAATCAGTGAGATTACAAGAGTAAATCCAAACAACAGATACCCGCCTGCAAGTCCCGTGACCAAAAGAACTGCCACCAGGATTGCCCCGCTTATTGTTCTGGTAAGAAACGACCGGTTCATTAATTTTGTTACATCCATGTCCATCACCTGCCTATTTTACTTTGCCATATCTGCGATCTCTGTCGCTATACCATGCGATTGCCTTCTCCAATTCCACCTTGTTAAAATCAGGCCACATCACATCGGTAAAATAAAATTCCGTATACGCAAGCTGCCACAGCAGATAATTCGATAACCGCTGTTCTCCGCTGGTCCGGATCAAAAGATCCGGATCCGGAAGCATCGCAGTATCCAGATAACTTCCAAAGAGCTCCTCTGTGATTGCCTGCGGCTCTACGATTCCATCTTTTACATCCTGCGCCATTTTTCTCATCCCGCGCACCATCTCATCTCTGCTTCCGTAATTCAACGCCACCGTAAAATTCAAACCGGTATTATTCTTTGTGGAACTTTCCAGTTCATCGATCTTATCATTCATATCTTTTCCCAGTCTGCTTCTCTCACCGATAAAGCGGATCACCATATTTTTCTGTCCCACTTTGATCAGTTTATTCACCATGTAGTCTGAAAAAATCTGCATCAAAACTTTCACTTCATTATCCGGACGATTCCAGTTCTCTGTAGAAAAAGCATATACCGTCAGATATTCCACTCCAAGATTATACGCATCTTCGCAAATCTGCTCCACGACTTCAGCGCCCTTTGCATGCCCATACTGTCTGGGCATCATGCGCTTCTTCGCCCATCTGCCATTTCCGTCCAGAATAATGGCAATATGCTTTGGTACATTCATAGTCAACCCTCCTGCGATAATAAATAAGCCGGAATCTTCCGGCCTATCCAAAAACAGCCTACACTGTCATAATTTCTTTTGTTTTCGCCTCTACCGACTTATCGATGATCGCAATATATTTGTCCGTCAATTTTTGCGTCTCATCTTCCAGCATTTTTACTTCATCATCGGAAAGCTCGCTTGCCTTATTCTGCTTTTTAAATACATCATTGGCGTCTCTTCGGATATTTCTCACTGCAACCTTTGCATTCTCACCTTTCTTCTTCACATCCTTGGCAAGCTCTTTTCTTCTGTCCTCCGTCAATTCCGGAAAGATTAAGCGGATCACATTTCCATCGTTGTTCGGCGTGATTCCGATGTCCGACATCACGATCGCTTTCTCGATCTCTTTCATCAAAGACTTATCCCACGGCTGAATCTGTAAAATTCTTGCCTCCGGGATCGTAATATTTCCAACCTGTGATAATGGTGTCTGCGTACCGTAATAGGTGACTCTCACTTTGTCGAGAATATGCGGATTTGCACGTCCCGCGCGAATGGTTGTAAATTCTGACTCCAGGTTATCTAAAGACTTTTTCATCTTTTCTTCATACTGCGTTAATCTCTGATCCATAATAATTATCCTTTCTAATCTACCGTAATTTTCGTTCCGGTAAATTTTCCGTTTACTGTATTAATGATACTGTCTTTCTCATTCAGACCGAACATCAGCATCGGCATTTTATTCTCCATGCAAAGGACGGAAGCCGCCAGATCGATCACTCCCAGTTTCTTATCCACCACATCCTGAATGGCGATCTCATCAAACTTCTTTGCATTTGGATTCACTGCCGGATCACTGTCATAGACACCGTCAATGGATTTTGCCGAGAGGATCACATCTGCCTCGATCTCAATCGCATACAGAACAGTTCCCATATCCGTTGAAAAATATGGATGTCCGATTCCCCCTGCAAAAAATACGACTTTGCCCTGAGAGAGTTCCTCCACAGCCCGGTCTTTGGAAAATAAATTCGTAAAGGAACCACAAACAAAAGGTGTCAGAATATCTGTCTGCATCCCCTCTGTCCGGAAGATCTCTGATACATAAATGCAATTCATCACCGTAGCCAGCATCCCGATGGAATCCGCCTTTGTCCTGTCGATCTTCTCGCTTGTTCTCCCTCTCCAGAAGTTGCCTCCCCCGATAATGATCGCGATCTCATAGCCCTGCTCCGTCAGGACTTTGATCTGCTTTGCCACGCCGACAACCGTTTCCTCATCAAATCCGGTCTTCTTATCTCCCGCCAAAGCCTCGCCGCTCAATTTTAATAAAACTCTCTTTACGTTCTCCATGAGTGAACCTCCATTTGTCTATTCTTCTTCCGTTACGCTATCCGCCGCTGCCACCAATGATTCCAGATCAAATCCGCCGCCGATTGCTTCAATCGGAGACTCTTCACTGAAATTCGGAATCTGCTCTTCTATATTCGGAAGCTGTTCCTCATCCTGCTGAACCGGCTCCTCTATATCCGGTAATTGCCCCTCATATGGCTCTTGAAAATCCTGCATACCAAAATTCTGATCTGCATAATCCGCATCCGTCATCGGCTGCGTCGCGAATTCCTGCTGCGCGCTTTCCGTTTCCCCCGCCTGTTCTGTCTTTGCCGTCCTCACAGACTCCGGAAATGTATCATCAAAAATCGAATTGATATCCACATCATGGTAACATTGAGTACAAAATCCCTCGATCACCGCTCCGTTATTGATCTGAACCGAAGCGGAACGGATATTTCCCTTGATAACAGCCGTATTATCAATGATCACCGGTCCCCGTATATCGATCTCACCCTTGATCGCTCCCGCAATGACAGCTGTTTTTCCATAAATATCCCCGATAATCACAGAAGCATTGCCGATCTTAAGGTTTCCTTCACTCACCACTTCGCCGTCGATTTTCGCCCGATTGATAAAAATCTCACCGCCATTTAAATCTCCGATTACTTCTCCCGTCACGATCAGCTTTCTGTCACATTTAATATTCCCGCGAACCGTTCCGTATACCGCAATGGAACCGTCTGATACAAGATTTCCCTCAATGACAGTTCCCTCCGCGATCACGGAAGCACCATCCGGATGAAGATTTCCCTCCGTTTTTCGCTGCGGTTTCTCACTGACCGGTGAATCGACGAACACCTGTGTATCAGCCACTGCCTGTAAACGCTCCCGTTCTTCCGCTTCACTGTCATCCATAGACATTGCAATGTCTTTTCTTAAATCTTTGAAATCCTTTAAAAAACTCATAAAGCCCTCCGTTATTGCATATATGACGCCTTTACATGTTGCACCGGCTTTGTCGTATCGGTGATCGGAACAATCTGGAATCCCATTGACTGCAATCCCTCAATGATCGCCGGAAGCGCCCGTACCGTTTCGCCTTTTGCATTCGTATCATGCATTAAGATCACTGCTCTCGTTTTATCTGCGGAACCCGACAATACATTTTGAGTAATCTCCTCTGCCGTAATCGGTTTTCCCGTTGCGTCGCCGCTTGACACATTCCAGTCGAAATAACGATAACCGATGGAAGTCAGGTAATCAATTCCCTGCTGGATATCAATATTTGCCACGGTATTGCTGCTTCCGCCCGGAAAACGATAGATTCTTGTATCAACTCCTGTGGTCTGTAACACCCAGTCATGAATCTGCTGCACATCTGCCGCGAAATTCTCAATGGAGGCATAGATGGAACCGTAATCATGAGTGAAACTATGCAGAGCGATTCCGTGTCCTTTCTCCGCAATGGCCTTGTATCTTTGCAGAGAAGCCTCATCATCTTTCCCGATTCCGATCATAAAAAATGTCGCCTTTACGCCATATTGATCTAAAATACTCAAAATCTGATCTGTATTATCACTGGGACCGTCGTCAAAAGTAAGATAAGCCAACTTTGTCTCGCCGGTATCCTCAAAAACAAAGGGTTCCTGGCCTGCCACCGGATATGTCGAAGTTGTCTCCTCAACCGCCGGTGTTGTCTCCTGCAAAACCTCGGTTTCATTCTCTGAAGTTTCTCCGGACTGTGTGTCTTCCCCGGATGTTGTACTTTCCTGAGATATCCCCGATTCCTGCGCCGGCGTTGTCTCATTTTTCTGTTCTTCTTTTGCCACACGCTGATTCTTCTCTGTCTCCGACTGCTTTCCTGCCCCTGATTTTGATGCGGCAAACGCAATCCCCACGATTGCCAGTACGGCGATTACTACAATTACAATTGCCGTTTTCCCGTTTCCTCTGTGTCTTCTCTCCCTGTGTTTCCTCTCACCTGAGTTCATTTCATTTGCCTCCAACTTCTGTTTCTCTTTCATGTTATGCCCTTATTCTATATTGTATCATAATTTTCCGGATAAAAAAACTATTTTTATTCTCAAAAGGCACGAAATCTGTCGTAACGTTCCTCTGCGATCTCCTCCGGCGTTTTTTCTTTATATTTTGCAAGGAACTCCTTGATATAACATCTCATATAGCGCGTCATATGCCCGAAATTTTCTTCTCCTGCCGGCACTACCTCAGGAATAACCTTTTCGATCACTTTCAGTTCCAAAAGATCTGCCGCCGTTATTTTCATTACCCCGGAGGCTTCCTCCGCCCGTTTGCTGTCTTTCCACAAAATTGACGCAAATCCCTCCGGCGAGAGAATCGAATACGTTGCATTTTCCATCATATAGACTTCATTTGCCACCGCCATGGCAAGGGCTCCTCCGCTTCCCCCTTCTCCGATGACGATACTTAAAACGGGAACCGTAAGCGCCGACATCTCATAAAGATTTCTTGCGATGGCTTCTCCCTGCCCGCGTTCTTCCGCTTCAATTCCGCAGAAAGCTCCCGGCGTATCCACAAAACAGATTACCGGTCTGTGAAAGTGCTCGGCTTCCTTCATCAATCTCAATGCTTTCCGATACCCCTCCGGCGACGGCATACCGAAATTCCGGTGAATATTCTCCTTTGTGGTTTTCCCTTTCTGCTGGGCGATCACGGTAACCGGCATATCCCCGATGGTTGCAATGCCGCCCACGATGGCGCCGTCATCTCCGTAATAACGATCTCCATGAAATTCAATGAAATCCTTAAACAAAATCCGGATATAATCCATCGCTGCCGGTCTGGTTGCGCTTCTCGCGATCTGAACTCTCTCCCATGCAGTATGTTCTTTCGGATTCCGAAGGGGAATTGCCGCAATCTCCTTGTTTTTTCTCAAATAATGCTGATAAGTATTGATTTTATCTTCCGATTTTGTATGCATACGGATGATTTCACTTAATGTATCTTTCAGATCGATCCGGTTTACGATTGCATCAATAAATCCCTTTTGCAGCAAAAATTCCGAACGCTGAAAGCCTTCCGGCAATTTCTGACCGATAGTCTGCTCAATGACTCTGGGACCCGCAAAACCGATCAATGCTCCCGGCTCTGCAAGTATGATATCTCCCAGCATGGCAAAACTTGCGGTAACGCCGCCTGTGGTCGGATCTGTCAATACCGATACATACAATCCGCCTGCATCATTGTGTCTTTTGATCGCCTGGGAAGTCTTTGCCATCTGCATCAGAGAGATGATTCCCTCCTGCATTCTGGCGCCTCCCGAACATGCAAAAATCACCACCGGCAGAAGTTCCTTTGTCGCAGCCTCAAATAGGCGGGCTACCTTTTCTCCCACGACTTCGCCCATGCTTCCCATCAAAAAGCGGGAATCACAGACGCCGATCGCAAGCCTCTGACCATGGATGGTTCCCTCTCCCGTAATGATCGCTTCACTCAGACCGGTTCTGGTCTGAAGACTTTCCAGTTTTAACTCATATCCCGGAAAATCAAGGGGATTTGTTGTCTTTAATTCCTTATCCCATTCCTTGAAGCTGCCTTCGTCCAACACCATCTCCAGACGGTCTTTTGCCTCGATTCTGAAATTATAACCGCATTTCGGGCAAATATGATTATTATTTTCCACGTCTTCCGTATAAACAGTATCGCCGCAGCCTGCACATTTCATCCACATTCCTTCCGGTATGCTGGAACCTGCCGTTTTTTCCTCCCGTGACTCTCTTACTTCGACATTTTCCTCTTTTTCTTTTCCGATCGAAATATAATTCGTCTTTTTAAATGTAAACGCCATTTCAAACCCTCATTCTATTCTATGTCAACGCTATAAGGTGAAGGCGAAAGTCAAAAAACTTCCGCCCCTTATCCTATAACCCATATACATCTTTGATAAAGTGCGTATTGATATCGCCTTTGCGAAATCTCTCATTTGAAATAATATCAAACTGAAAATCAATATTTGTCTTTACGCCCTCGATTACCAACTCTCCCAGGACAGACTGCATCTTATTGATTGCTGAAATTCTGTCTCTGTCATGAACGATCACCTTGCAGATCATGGAATCATAATTCGGCGGGATCTCATAGCCGCTGTATATCGCCGAATCGATCCGTATCTCATTTCCTCCCGGAAAATGAAGATCTGTAATTTTCCCCGGCGACGGTCGAAATTTCTTCTCCGGATCCTCCGCATTGATCCTGCATTCGATCGCATGTCCTCTGACAATAATATCCTTCTGCTTATAAGAGAGTCTTTCTCCGGCAGCAATCCTTATCTGTTCCTTGATCAGATCAAGTCCGGTCACCATCTCCGTCACCGGATGTTCTACCTGGATTCTTGTATTCATCTCCATAAAATAGAACTCATTTTCACCGGAAAGTAAAAACTCAATGGTTCCCGCATTTTCATATTTTGCTGCCTTTGCCGCCCTGACCGCCACTGCCCCCATCTTCTTGCGGAGGGTATCGTCAATGGCGATGGACGGTGATTCCTCGATCACTTTCTGATGATTTCTCTGGATGGAACAATCTCTTTCTCCCAAATGAATGACATTCCCGTAACGGTCGGCAAGGATCTGCACTTCAATGTGACGGGGACTGGTGATATACTTTTCAATATACATGGTATTATCACCAAAGGCAGCCACAGACTCCCTCTGTGCCGTTTCAAAATTAAGCACGAAATCTTCATGGCTCTCCGCGATCCTCATTCCTTTTCCGCCGCCGCCGGAAGACGCCTTGATGATTACCGGATATCCCATTTCGTCTGCGAATTTTAAGCCTTCCTCCGCATCAAATACCGGTTCCTCCGTTCCCGGAGTGACAGGAATGCCTGCCGCCATCATCGTCTTTCGCGCCTGGGACTTATTTCCCATACTTTCAATTACTTCCGCGCTCGGTCCGATAAATGTAATATTGCATTTTTCACACATAGCCGCAAATTTGCTGTTCTCGGACAAAAATCCAAATCCCGGATGAATCGCCTCCGCTTTTGTCAATATCGTTGCGGAAAGGATCCGCTCCATATTTAAGTAACTCTCAGCCGAATTTGCCGGACCGATACAGATTGCCTCATCCGCCAGCTGCGTATGCAGCGCGTCCTTATCTGCTGTGGAGTACACCGCTACCGTCTTGATCCCCATCTCCCGGCAGGCCCGTATAATTCTCACGGCAATTTCGCCTCTGTTGGCTATAAGAATCTTATTAAACATGCCTCATCACTCCTGCTGTATTATTCCGGATCTCCGATTGCAAAGGTAATTTCTGCGGAAACAGCCACTTTTCCATCAACTGTTCCCGTAACTTTTCCAACGCCGATCGGTCCTTTTCTCTTGATCATCTGACATTCCATGCGGAATAAATCACCCGGCACTACTTTTCTCTTGAATTTCACATTATTCATGCCTCCGAGATAAACCACTTTTCCCTTGTTTTCTTCCAGACTGAGGGCAGCAATGGCTCCGACCTGCGCCAGAGCCTCCAAAAGCAGCACGCCCGGGGCTACCGGTTCTACCGGAAAATGTCCCTGAAAGAAACTCTCATCATAAGTAAATGCCTTATAGCCCACTGCGCTCTCGCCTGGGGTCAGTTCTTCAATCCGATCCACCAGTAAAAACGGATATCTGTGGGGCAATATTTTCTGTATTTCCTTAATTCCTAATTTCATCTCTTTCTCGCCTCTCTGTCTGCGTCATTATGCTATGATAAATAACGGTTGCTCATATTCTACCATATCTTTGTTGTTCACAAGGATCTTCACAACCTCACCGTCATATTCACTCTCGATATCGTTCATCAATTTCATCGCCTCGATAATGCCGAGAACCTGACCTTTTTTCACATGATCCCCGACCTTAACGAAAGGCTCCGCCTCAGGAGAAGCGCTGCTGTAGAAAGTTCCCACCAACGGGGATTTCACTACATTTCCCTGCGGCTGTGCATCTTCTGTCTGCGCCGTCTCCGGCTCTTCCTCGTCAGAAGCCGGATTTCCGACCACGATCGGTGTATTTGCCTGAGCAGGCAATATTGCAGACGTCGCCGGTACCGGCGCAGTGATGATCTCTGTCTTTTTATTTGCTTTTTTTATCTTGATCTTATCTGTTCCGTCTTCAAATTCAAAACAGGTCACTTTTGATTCCGACACTGCCTTGATCAACTCTTTCATTTGCTCGATATCCATCTCTTCACACCTTTCTAAGCTGTATATTTTTTCACAAGCAATGTGGCATTATGTCCGCCGAATCCCAAAGAATTGCTCATCACATAATTCAGTTCCATCTTGATTCCGTTATCTTTTACATAATCCAGATCCATCTCTTCCTCGGATTCTACCAATCCCACATTCGGATGAACATATCCTTCTTCCATGCTCTTGATACAGGTGATAAATTCCACTGCGCCTGCCGCTCCCAGCAAATGACCGATCATTGACTTGGTGGAACTGATCTTTACATTCTTTGCCTCATCGCCGAATGCCAGCTTGATCGCACGTGTCTCGAACAGATCGTTATGATGTGTGCTGGTTCCATGTGCATTGATATAATCCACCTGTGCCGGTGTGATTCCGGCTTCTCTCATGGCATTTGTCATCGCTCTTGCCGCTCCGGATCCATCCTCTGCCGGTGAGGTGATATGAAATGCATCGGAAGTAGAACCGTATCCCACCACTTCTCCGTAAATCTTTGCATTCCGCTTTAAGGCATGCTCCAATTCCTCTAAGATCACAACGCCAGCACCCTCGCCCATGACAAAGCCGTTTCGGTCTTTATCAAAAGGTCTGCTTGCCTTCATCGGATCCTCTGTTGTGCTCAATGCCGTAAGCGCCACAAATCCGCCGATTCCAAGAGGTGTGATCACGCTCTCGGTTCCTCCTGCGAACATTACATCAGCATCCCCGCATTGAATGGTCCGATAAGCCTCTCCGATGGAATTGTTTCCTGTGGCACAGGCTGTCACCACATTGATAGACTTACCCTTTGCGCCAAAGGCAATAGAAACATTTCCCGCCGCCATATTGGTGATCATCTGCGGCACCATTAACGGATTGATCCTGCCCGGTCCTTTTTCCAATACTTTCTTTGTGTTAATCTCTGCCTGCTCTAAGCTGCCGATTCCGGAACCGATGGACACTCCCACCATAAAAGGATCTTCTTTGCTCATATCCAGCTTTGCATCTTCCATAGCTTCTTTTGATGCAGCCACGGCAAACTGGCAAAACCGTTCCATACGCTTTGCTTCCTTCGGTCCCATATATTGCTTCGGGTCAAAATCATCCACCTGTCCGGCAACTTTTGCTTTATATTCCGTAGTATCAAAACGATCGATCAATTTGATACCTACCTTATTTTCTTTGATTCCGTTCCAGAAATTTTCAACGCCCACACCGATCGGCGTAACGGCTCCCATTCCGGTCACTACTACACGTCTGCTCATCCTTTTGAAATCCTTTCTGTCTGTGAAATCCTACATTGCCATTCCGCCATTCACGGAAAGTACCTGCCCAGTAATATATGCTGCCTTTTCATCCGCAAAAAAACATACCGCATTGGCAATATCCTTTGTCTCCCCCAGTTTCTTCATAGGGATCTGACTAAGAAGCTGCTCCTTTACGCTGTCCGGAAGCACATCCGTCATATCGGTCTGAATAAATCCCGGTGCCACGGCATTGACTGTAATATTTCTTGTGGCAAGCTCTCTCGCTACCGACTTTGTCATTCCGATCAATCCCGCTTTAGATGCGGCGTAATTTGCCTGTCCCGCATTGCCGATCAATCCCACAATACTGGTGATATTGATGATCCTGCCGTATCTTTGTTTCATCATCGGTTTCGTCACCGCCTTGATGCAATGGAATGCGCCTTTGAGATTAATATCCATCACCGCATCAAATTCTTCTTCCTTCATTGCCATCACAAGGTTGTCTTTTGTGATTCCCGCGTTGTTTACAAGAATATCAATTCTGCCATAGTTTTTAAGCACATCCGCAACCATCTCCTGTACGGCTGTTGCATCGGAAACATCACATTTGTAAGCACAGGCTTCCTGTCCCATCTCCCTGATCTGAGCCACGGTATCCTCTGCGCCTGCCGAGGACGAAGCATAATTGATCACGCACTTTGCGCCATTCCTTGCAAGCTCAAGCGCTATTTCCTTTCCGATTCCTTTTCCGGCACCGGTAATCAATGCCACTCTTCCTTCCAACACCTTTATCCTCCTTTTCATCGGCGGCAAACCTTTGTCGCTTCATGCTCACGCAAGCAGTTCTGCCGCTTTTTCCAACTCTTCCACCGTACCGATGTTGATTGCCTTCATCTCTTTATTAATACGCTTCATAAAACCGGTAAGGGTTTTTCCCGGACCGATCTCCACAAAGGTATCCACACCGTTTTTCATCATATTTTCAATCGTCGGCTGCCAAAGTACAGAAGACGATACCTGTTTTCTCAATAATTCCTTAATATCTGATGTATCTGTCACATATTCGCCGTTTACATTCGCCACATATGGAACCGTTAATTTTTCCTCCAGAGGAATCTCTTTCATAAATTCATAGAGTTTCTCTCCCGCTTCCGCTACAAACGGAGAATGGAACGGTCCGCTGACATTTAACATGATGCAGCGTTTTGCTCCGGCTTCTTTCAATTTTTCCGCTGCCTGTTCCACAGCCTCTTTCATACCCGTGATCACAATCTGCCCCGGGCAATTATAATTTGCCACCGAAGCACCCTCGATCTCGTCACAGACGGAACTTATCGTCTGCGCGTCCAGTCCGATCACCGCACACATAGCACCTTTTCCCGTCGGAACCGCCTGCTGCATAAGAATTCCTCTCTGTCTTACGGTTTTGACTGCATTAGAGAATGTCATCCCGCCGGCAGCCACCAATGCGCTGTACTCGCCCAGACTATGTCCTGCACAGACATCCGGAACCAGTCCTTTTTCCTGCGCTGCGCGAAGCATTGCCACAGAAACAGTCACAAGCGCTGCCTGTGTATATTCTGTAATGTTTAAACGATCATTTTCTTCAAAGCAAAGTGCCTTCATATCCATCCCCAACGCCTCGGATGCCTGTTCAAACACTTCCCTGCTGCACTCGTACGTATCATAAAAATCTTTGCCCATGCCGACAAACTGGGCACCCTGTCCCGGGAAAATAAACGCTTTACTCATGAAAAACCTCCATAAACATATTTGGCTGCCGCAGAAAACAATATCCACAGCAGCCATATAAGACCTTATTAAGCTTCAATACCCTTGTCTTTTAAATAATTGATGACATCCTCAACAGTATTGATAGAAGCTAAATCCTCCTGTGGAATTTCCACATCGTATTCTTCTTCCAAAGCCATCACAAGCTCAAAGAGATCTAAGGAATCCGCACCCAGATCATCCTTGAAGTTTGTTGTCAATTCCACTTCGGATGCATCGCAGCTCAACTGTTCTGCCACGATTTCTTTCATCTTTTCTAACATAATTAAATTCTCCTCTTAAACAACAATTTTTATAATCTGACTTAGTCCCGTCCCGTAATGATCACCTGTTCGTCAAACCGATGACTTGCACAAACTGCTCTCACAAGACTGACATTCAAAGTATATTAAATGTACCACTGTTTGTCAAGCATTTTTTCATCCGGTGACATATCCTTCCGGATACCGCTTAAAACAGGCTGTTGAACAGATCACCGGAAGAAAAATTATTCGCATAGGAAGCGCCTGACGTATAGGTATTCGCCCTGGAAGCCTCATTGCCCGCATGATAATTCATCATGGATGCCTTTGCGGAAACCTGATATGCATAAGAGCCTGTTCCGTTGAACAAAGTCTTTACGGAAGACATTTCCGAAGCCTTGAATTTCGTTTCATCCACAGAAAGCTTTCCGTCTTCATCCGCCGTGATCCCCACACTTTTAAGCAAGGCAGCATTACTGCCGGTAGTCCGCTCCAGTGATTCCATGTCCGAGGTGATGGTTGAAGATTTTGATCCTGCCGCATCAGCAAGTACTGCATTGTAATTCTTCACAAAATCCTTAACCGCGCCTAAAATCTTATCGGTATCGTATACCTTCGTTGTATTTCCCTCGGCATCTGTTGTGGTCTTCTTTGCAAATACGGATTTCGAGCCAACGGAAATCAACGCATCGGCAGATTCCTTCAGCGCATCCGTACTCTTATCAATGCCGCTCAATGTTTTTGTCGTATCTTTTGAAGTCGATGTAGAGGCCTTCGCCCTTGTATAAGAGGTCGGATCCTTCACTGAATTCTCTGTTTTCTTCGTATCATTGGTATTCCGGGTTTCACTTGCCTGCTGAGTGCCGGTGGTCTTCTGGGTTCCGTAATATTTCTGCAGCAATCCCTTGTAGGCGCCGCTTTTAATACTGGAATATTCTGACAAAAGACCGGTCAGGCTCGAAGCACCTGATGTGGTTCCCAAGGATGAAAACAGCGTACTCGCATAGTTACTGTCAATTCCAAAATAAGTAGCCATAACAATCCCTCCATTCTTTTCTTTCTATATCGGCAAAATTCCTTATTTCCAAAACTTTTCAGATTAAGTATCGCACTATTCACAAAAATTGTCAAGAACATCTCTTATTTTTTGTTAAATATTTTCCCTTTGTAAATGCGTCCGGTCACATAGATCAACCCCACCGTAAAGATCACAAGAAGCACAAAGGAGATCGCCCCTCCCGTAATCGTAACTTTTCCGTCCAGAATATCCGCCGGCATGACAAAAGGCGATGAGATCGGCACATATTCCGCGATCTTTGTGACGGTATCCAGCTCCATCATAGAGCCTAAGTAAGAGATCATAAACCCAGCCAGCACAGGAATCTGATAAAGGGACATGGCTGTGGAGACATCTTCCACATTATCCACCGCCGAGGCAATAAATCCTGCCCAGACACAATACAATAAAAATCCCGTAAGCATCATAAGGATGGAAAGCACCACCGCGGCAACGCTGAAACCGCTGCTGCCCTTTTGTACGATCTCAATAAATTCCGTAATATAATTTGTATAATCCGCATAGACCTGCTCTGCCACCTGACACCCAAGAGTGAAACCTGCAATTCCAAGCAGAATCCATGCAGCCATCTGAGCAATCGCAACGCAGGCCATGGCAACAATCTTTCCCGCCAGCAGCACGTACGGCTGCACGGAAGTCAAAAGCATTTCCATTAATTTTGAACTTTTCTCGCTCATTACCACTTTGGTGATAGACTGACCGTATATGATCGTCATCATAAACAGCAGCAGAGAAAATACAGCCGGTATGATCATCCGCGCTATAGTGGTATTAAAATCTTCCTCTTTCCCGCCTGCTTCCACAACTTCATACACCACCGGCAGCTGCACAAGCTTCGCGATCTCTTCCGAAACCGGAACGGTTTGATATTTCCGATTGTCATAATATGCCGCGAAAAGTTCCGCAAAATGATCGGTAAAGGCTTCTACATCATCGGCATCCCGGAAAACATAATAAGAAAATACCAGTTCCCCCTTCTTTCGCTCCGCTTTCAACGCCACCGGACGCTTATAAGTCTCTTTGTATTCTTCAAACAACCTGCCGTAATTTTCATCCGTAATCTGCATATCGCTGTATTCAACGGCAAATACTCCCTCACCCCAAAGTTTCGTAAACTCTTCAAACAGCGAAGTATCAAAAGTTCCGGTATCCAGCACAAGAAAGGCATCCGGTATCTCTTCCGGTTCATAATCCTCCAAAGGCTTTTCTTCCATGCCGTAATCATCCGTCTCACTGTCTGACTTTTGTACATTTGCCATAATAACCGGCACCGCAAAGAATAACAGGAACACAAAAAGTCCGATCAGAATCCCTGCAGTTTTAAATCCCTTCCCTTTCATACTCTGTTTTGCCGTAAAGGAAAAAATCGTAAAAAAGCCGGTAAACATTCCTTTTTTCTTCATTTGACGATCTCTCCCTTCTTTTTTGTCTGATAAATTGCAAGGATCTCTTTGAATTTCATCGTACTTCCGTTATGGTACAGCACATGCTCGAATACTTTCGTGACAAAATAAACGGCAAGCCCTGTAAACGCCGCAAGGATTCCTAAAGAAATCACCGCTTTTTTTAATGTGATCCTGCCGATCAATACATATGCCGGCACGATAAACATGGAAGACAGCGGACAATCATATACGATCGTGGAAAATACCGAAAAATTACCGCTGGATACCGACATCGTAAGCAGCGCCAGAGCCAGATAAACGCCGATGAGCAAAATAAAAGAAAATATTTTCATCCCCTCCGCCAGTTCCTCGATCTTGCTGACGGTAGCCCCTGCCAATCCTGCCAAAATGCAATAAAACAACATTCCCAGGAAAAAGATGGCAACCGCCGTTACAATTTCTGCAAAACCTGCATTCTGCAATACCTGACCGTGAATAAATTTTTCCAAGGCCTCCGGAAGAAATTTCTTCGTATCAAAGATCAGATAATTTGCCAGCATAGAGCCTGCCAGTGCCATGGCAGCGCCAATCAGCATCATGAAAACAATTAACATCGTGCCTGCGACTTTGCCCACCAATAACGCCAGCGGGCGCACACTTGTCAGCAGATATTCTATGACCTTCGATGTCTTCTCGGTAACTATCAGTTCCGCCACTTTCGACCCTGCGATCAATGCCGCAAAACATGTCACCATCAAATATGCATAGACAAATACATAGGAACTGTCGCCAAGTCCCTCCTGATCCTCTTTGATTTTCCCATTTGCATTTACTGTTTTGATCTCATAAGCCGTATCGGCAAGCAACTCCTGTAACTCTTCTTTCTCCATTCCCCCGACACTTAAAAGCTGCCCTTTCAGGTTATCTGTCATGGCTTGTGCCAGTGTCGTCACATCCTTCTTTTTCACCTTGGATTTTTCATTATAATGCGTCAAAAGTTCAACACCATAGTGTTTTGAATCCTCTTGTTCCTCCGCGCGGATTTCCACCAGCACATCACAATCGCCGCTGCCTTTCTTTAATTGCTGAAGGGTTTTCTCCATCTCTTCCCCGGTAAGGATTGTAAATGTATACTTTTTCAAATCTCCTGTAAATTTCTGCTCAAAACAGTCCTGCAATGCTTTCCTGTCCGCATAAACGCTTACTTTATGCACCGTGGATTCTGTTTTGCCCCCTTTTTGGTTAAAAAGCGTAACGGCAGGCATGGAGAAGAACAACAAGATAAAAATGACGGCAAGCACCACTTTCATGGTTCTGCTTTTCATCGTCTGCACAACAGAATATCGGCATACCTTCTCCCATCCATACAGATCATTCTTCTTATTCATTGTTCTGCCCCACCTTCTCTACAAAAATCTCATGGAGGGAAGGCTCTCTCAATTCAAAATGCACCACCGGGACCTGATGTTTCACAAGTTCCGCAAGAAAATCCATGGCTTCCTTCTCACTGTTTACTTTGATATGATAATCCTCCGGTGTTTTAAGCGTCACATTCAATTGATGTTTCTCCACATAAGCATCAATATCCCCGTCGCATTTTAAGATCATATTGACCCGCCCGTAGCTTTTTTTGATCTCATTCAGATTTCCCTGCAATACTGCCCTGCCCCGGTTTAAAATCGTAATGTCGCTGCAAAATTCTTCAATGGTAGCCATCTGATGACTGGACATGATCAGATAGACATCCCGTTCCATCTGTTCTCTGATAATCGTTTTAAACAGATCCGAGTTCACCGGATCCAGTCCGCTTAAAGGCTCATCCAATACCAGAAGCTCCGGCTCCGACAAAAGCGCCGCCATCAACTGAATCTTCTGCTGATTTCCTTTGGATAACTGATCCGCCGTCTTCGGCTTTTCTTTTTTCTTTTTCGTATTCTCACCGGCATAAAGATATTCCTCTACCTGCAGCCGCTCTGCCCAATAACGGATCCGTTTTTTTGCCTCCTCTTTCGGCACATTTTTAAGAGCGGCAAAATAAAGAAGCTGATCCATCAATGTATATTTCGGATACAGCCCCCGCTCCTCTGCGAGATAACCGATATTCAATTTCATGGGATCCAGATTTCCCCCATTCCATAAAATCTCTCCCGAATCATGGTAAAGCATACCTAAAATCATCCGGATCGTTGTGGTTTTTCCCGCACCGTTTGTCCCTAACAACGCATATACTCCCGGCTTATCCATCTTAAAATTCAGATGATCTACTACCGTCTTTTCTCCATATTTTTTTACAAGTTCTCGTACTTCTAATGACATAATTCCTCCAAACCGGCTGCAACGACTGATAACGCCAAAAAGATGACAGATCAGACAAATCTTTAATAAGGTTCTCTGTGACCATATTTCAAATTATAATTTCCGATACAATTCTCAATGATCTGCAGCGCTTCCTCCGGGCCTCCGAATTCATCTACCTTGGTCTCTTTTCCCTCCAGATTTTTATATACCGTAAAGAAATGCTTGATCTCATCAAACACATGCTGCGGCAGTTCCTTGATATCCTTATAGCCGTTATATGTCGGGTCATTATACGGAATTGCGATGATCTTCTCATCCCCCATTCCGTTGTCCAGCATCTTCATCACGCCGATCGGATAACATTTTACAAGGGTCAGCGGCTCCAACGGTTCGGAACAGAGCACCAGCACATCCAACGGATCCTTATCATCTCCGTAAGTTCTCGGGATAAATCCGTAATTTGCCGGATAGTGGGTCGATGTATATAAAATACGATCCAGAATGATCAGACCGGTCTCTTTATCCAGCTCATATTTCTTCTTGCTTCCCTTTGAAATCTCCACCACAGCGATAAAATCCGCAGGAGTGATCCTGTCCGGATTAATGTCATGCCATATGTTCATTACTAACGCCACCTTTCCTGCTTTTCCGCATTTTTAAAATTCCATATATACCGTTCCCCAGGTCAGACCGCCGCCGAATCCGGATAAAATAACTTTATTCCCCGGCTTGATCATGCCTTTTCTTAATACTTCGTCCAGCAGAAGCGGAATGCTTGCCGCCGAAGTATTGCCGTACCGATCCATATTCATAGGCATCTTCTCCATCGGGATATCCAGCCGTTTCGCAACCGAAGCGATGATCCGCTCGTTGGCCTGATGCAGTAAAAACCAATCAATCTCATCTACTGTAACTTGTGCCTTTTCGACTATCTTTAAGATTGAATCCGGCACTGTTCTCACTGCGAATTTGAATACTTCCTGTCCGTTCATATACATATAAAACTGCTCCGGAGTCACAATGTCCCCCTGCTCCGTCGTAAAATTACGAAGGGGTAGTTGAGCCGCCGTCAGCACCTGTCCTTTGGCTCCGTCCGATCCCGATACAGCCACGTATCTTTGCTCATCCGCCGCAACCACTGCCGCGCCGGCACCGTCACCAAAGAGCACGCAGGTTGTCCGGTCTTCCCAATTCACTAATTTCGACAATGTCTCTGCGCCGATCAGCAAAATCTTTTGATACATTCCCGATGTGAGATATGCATTGGCGGTATTCAATGCGAACAAAAATCCGGAACATGCCGCATTGATGTCAAAGCAGGTAGCATTAACCGCTCCGATCCTGTCCTGCACCATACAAGCCATATTCGGCATGATCCCGTCCGGCGTAATGGTCGCTACCATAATCAGATCCAATTCTTCCGCCGATACCTTCGCCTGTTCCAATGCCGCCAGCGCTGCTTTGGACGCCAGTTCCGATACCGTCTCTCCTCCGGAAATCCTTCTCTGGCGGATCCCTGTTCTGGAAGTGATCCACTCGTCACTTGTCTCTACAATCTTTGACAAGTCGTCATTTGTGACGATATGATCGGGAAGTGCGCTTCCCGTTCCTAAAATCTTCATGATGTTTCTTCCTCATCCATTTTATTTTCTTATCTTATCAAGAATATTCATCTCTACCTCATCCTGCGACATATTGTCGAGATCGTACAGCAATACATCCCGTCTCCCCTTGATCTCTGTCGTAACAGGATTGCTGATATTCTTCATCAATATGAATACCATGGCATCGCTGTCAAGGATCTTACGGATATACGAAACAAATGCCTCCGATGTATATTCACCTCTCCCCAGTTCATCCAGTATGATACAATCAAAGCTTTCCGGATCTGCTTCCATCACAGATTTCAAACACGCCACACCAAAATTATCGTACACTTCTTTCAGCTGTACTCTCTGATGCCCCTTTTTCAAAGACGTCTGAATCGGAACATTGTTATGATACTCTTCCAATTCACGAATACTGTGAATGTAGTAACCGCGAAATTCATTCTCGATCGTAAAATCCTTCATCCGGAATCCGATGGGTTTCAGCTCCTTTATCTCCATGATCTTATCAGCGAGACAGGATTTTCCGGTATTGGATTGCCCTACGATCACAAACTTGTTTAAACTCATATCATACCTCCAGTACATTCATTGCCGCATATGACGGCAACCTCTTTAGACACACATTACAGGTACAAGTATACTAATAAAATGTCCCAATGTCAATTTATTTGTTAGAATGTTACTATTCACAGCAAATTTCTTGCGCACTGTAATTTTAGTCGAGTTTACTCGTAAAAAAATTTCTTGAAAAACCTCTTGACAATGCTTTTGACTTTCGCTAAAATACCTCATAGGTTTGCATAGTCCGCAAATTCTTAGTGTGCAAACGCTGTAACGACAGATCTGAACTCTCTCAAGGATCTGTAATACGTGGATTTGTAAATGGAGGAATAAAAAATGGCTAATATTAAGTCAGCAAAGAAAAGAATCAAGGTAGCAGCAACAAAGACAGAAAGAAACAAGGCAATCCGTTCCGCAGTGAAGACTTCCATGAAGAAGGTAGAAGCAGCCGTAGCAGCAAACGATAAAGCAGCCGCTGAAGCAGCTTTAAAGAACGCTACATCTGTAATCTTCAAGGCTGAGACAAAGGGTGTTTACCACAAAAACAACGCCTCAAGAAAAGTTTCCCGTCTTGCAGCCGCTGTCAGCAAAATGGCTTAATCCGTCAGGTATTTCCTGAATAGAACATTTCCCCGCAAGGTTTTCCCTGCGGGGTTTCTCTTTTCTATGCGCAGCGCAACCGGGACACGAAAAATCTTCCCTATCTGATTGTACGCTTCTCCGCCTGCTTCGTATATTCGGTCAGGATCAGTTCCACACATATTTTATCAGACAATCTTCCGTTCTTTACATCTTCCTCAAGTTTCAGACACCGGTCGATGGCTTTGCATAACGCCTCCCCCGAAAACTGTTCCGACTGACGCAGTGTTTTTCCCACCGCAAAAGGGGGAAGTCCTGTTTTTGCCGCGATCGTTTTCTGATCCGTTCCCTTCTGCTTTAATTCTTTTACTCTCAGCATGCAGTCGAACTGTCTGGACAGCATGAATAAGATTCTCATAGGAGGTTCTTTTAATTCGATCATATCATAATATAATCCAAGCGCTTTTTGCCGGTTTCGGCTGCCCATGGCATCCACCATGTCAAAAATCTTGGACGCCACCGCCACGCTGCAGATCTCATCGATATCCTCCCGGTTTACCACATCCCGGTCACCGGTATAAGAGATTAATTTTTCCAGTTCATTGCTGATCCGGCTCATATCATTGCCGACCATCGTCAGAAAATAATCTATGGTATTTCCGGTAATCTGCTTCCCGGAGGCTTTCAGCACAGAAGCCGCCCACGTTGCCAATGTTGCCGGCGTCTGCGCATTCAGTTCACATATATATCCGTTGTCCTTCACAAACTTAAACAGACGACTCCTCTTATCCGCGGTTTTCTCGATGAATACCAGAACTGTCGTATCGGGCATTGTTTTTAAATATTCCTCCAGTTCCGCTTTCTGTCCGCTTTTCGCCCCTTCCCCCTTAGTCTTTGAAGCAGAAAATAATTCATAATTTTCCACCACCACCAGACGATGCTCCGCAAAAAAAGGCATGGTATCCGCAATGCCGATCACCTCGGAAACCGGCTTGCTCTTTCCCTCAAAATAACTGTAATTCATGGTGTCATCTCCGCAGATGGCCTGTTTCAGCTTTACACGATACTGACGTTTTAGATAATCTTCTTCCCCATAGAGGAGATAGATTTTTTCAAAAGACTGATTTTTGATATCTTCACTGATTTTTCGCATTGTGTTTCCTTTCCCTGTGAATCCTGATATACTTTAAAAGACCTCCGGTTTTAAAAAACCAGACATTTGAAAATCCCCGTTCTCTTTCCCGGGAATGATCCGGATCCTGCCCGACCCGGTTGTCAGAGCGATCCGGATTCCAAGTGTTCTCATTCTTTCCAATGTTTCCTTTCCCGGATGGCCGTAACGGTTTCCGAACCCGCAGGAAATCGTCGCGGCAGCCGGAGAAAGCCTTCGTAAAAATTCCTCCGAAGACGAATATTTCGAGCCGTGATGCGGGGTTTTTAATACACTGACCGTAGTTAAAAGAGGCAATAATGTTTCTTCCGTTTCACTCCCGATATCCCCCGTAAAGCACATGGAAAAATTCCCCTCTTTCAATATAAATACCATAGAACTCTCATTGATGTCCTCATATGGTTCCTCTCCCGGATTGATAAATTGAAAGGTAAGTTCCCCATCTTTCCATACTTCCGATCGTTTGGCGTACATAATGCTAACGCCCCTTTTTTTCGCCAGCGCGATCAATTTCTCATAAGGCTCTTTAAATTGATCGCATTTTCCGAGAACAAGCCTTTCAACCTGTATCTCTCCGTCCTCTAACAATTCCTCTACCCCGTTGATATGATCCGCGTCTCCATGAGAAATAAAAATTCCATGCAACACGCCCACGCCCCGGTATTTCAGATAAGGAAGCAAACGATAAGTTCCCACCTTGTTTACATCTGTACTTCCCCCGTCCACCAGATAATTATGACCGTTTGCAGCCTCGATCAAAGTGCAGTCCCCCTGTCCGACATCAAGAACGGAGATTTCTGTCTGCCGCCGTTTCTCCGGTGCATAAATCACAAAGGCGAGAATGGCAATTCCCATAAAAGACAACGCCAGCTTCTTTTTCGGACTGCATGTTCCCCGCTTCAATACAATCAGCAATGCCATCAGAACCGCAAGAAAAAGAAAGATTTTCATGGATGACGGTTTTCCCGTGATCCGGTACGGTGCCGGAAGTTTTTCCGCCAGCCGGCACAAAGCATAATAGCCTTTCAAAATAAATACTGCCGTTCCCGCCAGAAATATTCCGATCTTCGCTGACAAAAACATGCAAAGGGAGGCGATCAGCCCGCTGCAGAATAACAATTCCATAAACGGCAACACGATGAGATTCAAAAGCAGAGAATACGTAGGCAATTCATAAAAAGTTCCCGCGATCACCGGCAGACCGCACGCCCAGATTAAAGCTGAACCGAGAAACGGAAGATAAAACTTTCGCAAATGCTTTCTTTCTGATCGTTTTGCTTCTTTCAGCACGCATCCTTCCATGAAGGGATAAAGAACCCCCACAGTCGCAATTGCCGAATAAGACAGAAGAAATGCCGTCTGATACAAAGCATAGGGACAATCTGCCAGAATCAACAGACAGCTTACTCCCATGGCGCTTGCCGTATCGTAAGTTCTCCCCGTATATTCGGCAATCATGCGCAAAAGCATCATACACAATGCCCTGCGGACAGAAATCCCGAATCCCGCCATCAGACCGAAAGCGCACAATACACTTCCCGCAATCATTCCGCTTATTCCGAATGACCATTTCTTTCTGCAAAGCCGGTACAAGGTCATGCCGATCAGGGACATATGGAGACCGGATACCGCCAGAATATGCGCGATCCCGTTTTTTTGAAATAACCTCTTTTCCTCCTGTCCCAGATCCTCCCGTTCCCCGTAGAGAATCGCCTTTAATAATCCTGCCTCCTGCTCCCTGCACATTTCATCCACATTTTTACATAAACCGGTTCTTATATCGGCGAGCATACATCGGATTTTTTCACTTTGACCTGAAAGAAGCTGATATTCCGTCTCTTTTATTTTTACTGCAATTTTTCTTCCGTAATCATATAGTTTTTCATCAAAATTTCCTTCATTTCTGGCGATCCGGAAATCAACCTTCTCTCCGCTCACCCGGATCCGGTTTCCGATTTTTAATCCGCAGGCGCCGTCCCAATAAACCATAGCGCTGCAGCTTTTTCCCCGGAGTGTCACCTGATCCCCGTAATCTCCCTTTCTAATTTCCTCAATACTTCCCGTGAATACGAGTTTTGTCCCTTCCTCAAGTCTGTCATAACTTTCGTAAATGTTCCCGGTATGTTCCATGCTCCAAAAGCCGAAGAAAAATCCCCCCGCGATCCATAAAAAGCCGATCACCTGTTCCTTTTCCCTTGTGCTCCCTGCCCCTGTGAAAAAAAGCAGCAGTGCCATACACACTGCCGCCCATGTGTCGATCTGTTCTGCAAGCAGCTCTCCCAGCATCCATGCAGCCGCCGTCCATACGAACGGCCGTCTCATTTTATCCTCTTTCCTTTCGCAATTCCCGGTTTACGATCTTCCGGTTACAGGAAGCGTCACTTCAAATGTCGTTCCTTCCCCTGTTCCGCTGATACAATTGATCTCTCCACCCATCATATCAACCGTCTGCTTCACCAAAGCCAGCCCGATTCCGGAGCCTTCCTGTCCATCGGCGTTCTTTGCCCTGTAAAAACGGTCAAAAATTTTTGTCTGATCTTCTTTCGCAATCCCGATCCCGTTGTCTGACACGCGAAGCGCAAGCTGCTTTCCACGTTCAAAGAGTTCCACACGCACCCAGCCTTTTTCACGATTATATTTGATTGCATTCTCCACAAGATTTTTCACAATAAGGGTTAACTTCGTACCGTCCACCTTCACATTTTCGCCGCCGTTGTTCATAAAACTCAAAGCGATCTCTCTCTCTGCCGCCACCGGTTTTAACACCTCCACGACCTGTGAGACCGCAAATGCGGCGTCAACGTAAGCAATGCCCTTCCCGTCTCCCTCTAATTCCTGCATTGTCCGCAGATTGTCAATGAGATTCGTCTCCCGGTCGATCTCCGTACAAATATCCTGCAAAAATTCCTTATAAGTCTCCTCTTTCACACCGGACTGCTGCAGCATAGAATCCGCCAATGTCCTGATGCCCGCAAGGGGATTCTTTAACTCATGCGCCACATTGGAAGCATACTCCCGATATCCGTCCCGTTCCGCCACGGTTCTTCGCAACTTTGTCTTTGCAGAACTTAACGCCAGCATAAAAAGGCATCCGGCAACGGCAAACCCGGCAGCGGCCGAAAGACCGATCATAAGTATTTCCTGTTCATCCATCATTCATCACCCCTTAAAATAATAGCCGACGCCCCATTTCGTATGAATGTAGCGCGGATCTGCCGGATTCGGTTCCATTTTCTCCCGCAATCTGCGGATATGTACGTCTACGGTTCTGACATCTCCCGGATATTCATAACCCCAGACCGTATTCAGCAGCGTCTCCCTGTTAAATACCTTATCGGGACTGGACGCCATAAGCTCCAGCATATCAAATTCCTTTGCTGTCAGATTTACTTCCTGTCCGCAAACATACAATCTTCTGCCGTCCAATTCCAGCTTAATATCACCACATTCCAATACTTTTGCCGATTCTTCTTTTTCCGGCTTCGCACAGCGCTTCAACACCGCCTTGATCCTCGCCTTGACTTCCAATATATTAAACGGTTTTGTCACATAATCGTCGGCGCCGTACTCCAGTCCCATGATCTTATCCATATCTTCGCCTTTGGCGGATATGATAATGATCGGAATCTCCGAAAAGCTCCGGATGTTGAGGCACACCTCCAGCCCGTCCATATCCGGAAGTCCCAGATCAAGCAACACCAGATCATAAGGTCTCGGAATATCAAGATCATACTCCTCGGCTTCCTCATCCTCTCCAAGATGCTGAAGTTTGTTAAGTGCTTCCTCTCCGGTTCCGGCGGTATCTACCTCCATTCCTTCCTGCTCTAAGCTGAATTTCAATCCCTTTACAACCATTTTCTCATCATCGACTACTAAAATTCTACTTTTCTTCATGATCTACCTCATTTCCATGCTACCTTATACGGTAATTAAATGTTTCATTTTTTCAAAAGCAGCTTCCTTGATCCCCGGAATTTTCATTACATCCTCGATACTGGAAAATTTCCCCTGTTCCGTCCGATACCGGATAATCGCCTCCGCCTTCGCCTCCCCTATCCCCGGAAGGGTCATCAGTTCCGACTTATCCGCCGTATTTAAATTCACCATTTGGGAAATTGATTGAGCACCGGACTGCGTGCCGGTCTGAAATTGCGCGTCATCCTGCAAAACAGAAGTCATACCGGCGGTCTGATCAAGAGAATATATGACCAGCTTCTGTCCATCCCGGACATACTCTGCCAGATTCAAAAATGTCGTATCCGCTTCAGCGGTAAATCCGCCGGCAAGCTCCAACACCTCATAAATTCTTGTTCCTGGGCTCACTTCGTAAACACCGGGAGATACAACACAGCCGGTGACGAAAACACAGATCGGCTTTGTTTCTTCCGAATCCTGCTTCTCTGTCTCTTCCTGACTGTCATCCGTCTTATGCTGACTTTCCGTCTGTTCTCCGGATTCCACCACCAGACCATCCTGTTCTTCCTCTCCCGTCGCACAACTGTGAAAAAATCCCGACAGGGTCACAAAAAGAAGAACTGCAATTGCTTTCCTGTATTTCTGAACCATCTTCATGTTATCCTCTCTTTCTGATAAAAGAGGATTCCACAAGTACCACTAATATTGTAACCAATATATTAATTTTTTGCAATATCTTTTTACTATTTTTTGAAAATAATGATCCCCGCAACTGCGATCAGCAATCCCATCAATCGTTTCCACTCAAAAGGCGTCTTCTCCATTCCGAATAATCCAAATAATTCGATCCCATAAGAAACCGCAAGCTGTGCGATCACAATCAACAGCGCTGATTTTGCAGGTCCAAGGCTGTGAATGCTTTTGATAACCGTATAAGTGATAAATGCACCAATGACACCGCCAAACAGGGTGTATTTATCCCCCACTGAAAAAAGCTTTCCAAAACTTTCCCTGCCGGTTACGAACCACGCGGTCAGACAGACTGCAAATGCAGTAATCTGTACCCAGCAATTCGTTGTCCACATACCGGCTGCTTTCGTCAGTGCAGTATTAAATACACCCTGCACACTCATCAATGCCCCTGACAGGAGCGCGATCAGATAACCCATCTAAATAACCTCCATCTCTGTTTTTATAGATGAATTATCTCCGAATCTTCAGATTTTATTCCTTTTCTTTTGTATTGAATCTCTCATCAAATGTTTTCTGCAATTCTTCAAATGTTTCCCTTACATTCGCGCCATCCCTGAGTTTTCGGAGCGTTTCCTGCATCAGCTCGCGATAATTCATCGTATCTGCCAATTTCGGAAGTTTTACCGAAGTCTCATAAGCCACATAGAATACTTCGCTGTATTCATCAAACTTATCTGCCGGAATTTTGGAGACAGTTTCCCCCTCGGTTCCCTCTGATGCAGCTGTCATTTCCTCTGTCCGGACAAGCGGAAGAAATCCTCTTGTCTCATACAGCCAGCTGCCTGCATCGACGCTTGCATATTTTGCAAATTTCTCCGCTTCCGTCTTTTTGCCGGAACATTCATTTACCATCAAAAGTTTGGATTCCGAAAATGCCGCAACCTTCAACGTATCATTCAATGCCGGAAGGCTTGCAAAACCAAGCTCCGGCTCCCAGTCCTGACACTCCGAAAGCACATCCGCATGTACGATCGCATACTTTAAATTTCCTGCGGCAAACTGCTCCTTGACATCCGCATAAGTATACGTATTTCCCTCCAGATAAAGCTGTGCAAGTTTCTGATACGCTTCACCGGCGTGAATCAATTCCTCGCTGTTCAACTCCGCCTCAGGGGTGCAGCCGTCTGTTCCTCCAATATTTGCATAAGCCGCAAGAAAACCATAATTGTCTGCAAAATTTTCACTATCCCAAAGCAGCATCTGCTGCGGCGAAATATCCGATGCATTCAGTTCTTTCGTTATATTCGCAAAAGAAATCGGCACAACAGGCTGTCCCTCCGTTAAGGACGGTTTATCGGAAGGCTGATCTTTCCGGTACATGAGCGCCGTCACATCAAAGCCGAGAGGATATCCATAGTATTCCTCCTGATATTTCAGCAATTCAAAAGTCCCCTCCCGAAACCTGTCAGCTGTATAGTTTTCATCAATTGCCGTCTTTGCGGCAATTCCAAGCCGCACTATTTTCTGTATGCAGGCCTGATCCGCCAGATACAGATCCGGTCCCTTTTCCTTTGTCTTACCGATGGCACCTATATAATCTTCCTCTTCAACCAACCGGATCTCCACCTGTCTGCCTGTCCCGGCTTCATACTCACTTACTGTTCGTTCCAAAAATGCCTGATCTTTTGTATCCCCATACCATAATGTCAAAGTGACCTCATCCTGTTTCCCGGTATCATGGCAGCTGACTGATTTCTGGTTATGCAAGATACCTGTCCCGATAATGCCAAAGGACAGGCAAAGCATTACCGCCGCCGCCACGATCTGATTGCTCCACTTCTTCATATAAAACCTCTCAATTCTGTATAAATTACAGAACATGTTAAACTATTATTGAAAACTATCCAATGTTTTTGTCAATAAAGACATCATTTCATCGATGTCTTCTTTTGTGATAATAAGCGGCGGAACAAAACGAAGCACATCACTTCCTGCCGAAATGATCAAAAGTCCGTTCCCGATCGCCTTGCTCACGATCTCTCCCACCGGCTTTGTAACCACTAAGCCCTGCATCAATCCTTTTCCGCGCCTTGCCGTGATAAAGTCATATTTATCTACAAGGGAATTCAGCTGCGCTTCCAGATATTTTGCCGTTTCTTTCACATGGGTAAGAATATCCGTTGTCTCAAACAACCGGAATACCTCACATACAGCCGCGCAGGCAAGCGGATTTCCGCCATATGTCGTTCCGTGATCTCCCGGAACCATCGCGTTTCCCACTTTCTCATTTGCCACAAAAGCACCTACCGGAATTCCGCAGCCCAAGGCTTTTGCCACGGTGACAACATCCGGTTTGATTCCGTATTCTTCATAGGCAAGCATATTTCCGGTACGTCCCATGCCGCACTGAATCTCATCTAAAATCATGACGATATCATGCTCGTCGCAAAGCTTTCTTACGCCTTCCAGAAATTCCGGATCGGCAGGATAAATGCCGCCCTCGCCCTGCACCGTTTCTAAAATAATGGCGCAAGTCTTAGGAGTGATCTGCGCTTTCACGCTTTCCAGATCATTGAATTTTGCAAAACGGATACCGGAAACCAGCGGTTTAAACGGATCCTGATAATGGGCATTGCCTGTAACCGAAAGAGCGCCGATGCTTCTTCCATGGAAAGAATGCTCCATGGCAATGATCTCATGATCTGCCACCCCGTCCCGGTTATAAGCATATTTTTTTGCCAGCTTCAACGCTCCCTCGATAGCCTCGGTCCCGCTGTTGGTAAAGAACACACGATCCAGTCCCGTGGTTTCGCAGACTTTCTTCGCAGCTTCCACCGCAGGCACATTATAGTAAAGATTAGACGTATGAATGAGCTTATCTACCTGCGCTTTGATCGCATCATTATACTCCTTGTTATTATAGCCAAAGGCAAATACGGCAATTCCGGCAGCAAAATCAAGATACCGCTTTCCGTCCACGTCATACAGGGACACGCCGTCTCCCTTTTCCAATACAATTTTAAAACGATTATAGGTGTGGAGCAGATATTGATCGCCCTGTTCCATATATTCTTTGCTTGTCATAACTTATACCTCATGATTCTTCCTGAAAATACTTGTCATCCGTATCATTTAAGATCGCCGTACCGATTCCTTTGTTGGTAAAGATTTCCAAAAGCAGACAATGAAGAATTCTTCCGTCTAAGATATGAACTCTGGAAACTCCGTGATCAATGGCGTCGATACAATTATTTAATTTCGGAAGCATTCCGCCGCCGATGTATCCCTCATCCATCAATGCTTTCGCCTCGCTTACGCGCAATTCGGAAATCAGGGTACTCTTGTCCTTCGGATCTTTGTATACGCCTTCCACATCCGTTAAGAACGCCAGTTTTTCCGCCTTTACTTCCCTTGCGATGGCACATGCCGCATCGTCCGCATTGATATTATAAGACTGGAAATTCTCATCCATGCCGATAGGGCTTACGATCGGAAGATAATCTTTTTCAATGAGATCAAAGAGCACCTTTGGATTTACATTTGTGATGTCTCCCACAAAACCGATATCCTCGCCGTTGGAATATTTCTTCTTACACTGCAGGAGCATACCGTCTTTGCCGCTGACGCTGACTGCCTTTACTCCCAGCTCCTCCACCATGGTTACCAGCTGTTTTCCGACTTTTCCCAATACCATTTCCGCAATCTCCATGGTATCGGCGTCAGTCACCCGAAGACCGTTGATAAACCGCGGTTCCATTCCGGTCTTTGTCACCCAGCGGCTGATCTCCTTTCCTCCGCCATGTACGATAATCGGCTTGAAACCTACCAGTTTTAAAAGTGTCACATCTTTGATCACATTCTTTTTCAGTTCCTCATCGGTCATGGCGCTTCCGCCGTATTTTACCACGATAATTTTTCGATTAAATCTCTGGATATATGGCAATGCTTCTATTAAAACATTTGCTTTTTCCTGAAAAGTTTCCATTCCGGTCATATCTGTCTTCCTCCAAATCTCAACTTCTGTAATCCGCGTTGATGCTGACGTACTCATGCGTGAGATCGCAGCCCCATGCGGTGGCTTCGCAATTTCCCGTCTTCATATCAATCCTTGCCGTCACTTCTTCCTCTGAGAGGATCTTTGTGGCTTCTTCCTCGCTGTAGCCGGTGGAAACACTGTTTTCCACGATTTTTAAAGTTCCCGCTTTGCTCTCGAAGAAAATATCCACTTTCTCCGGATCGAATTCCACGCCGGAATAACCGAGCGCGCAGAGAATTCTTCCCCAGTTGGCGTCGTGACCTGCGATAGCGCATTTGACAAGACTTGAAGTCACTACGGATTTCGCCAGCGTTACCGCATGCTCTTTCGTATCCGCATTCTGCACCTTTACCTCGAAAAGTGCTGTGGCGCCTTCCCCGTCTCCCGCCATCTTTTTTGCAAGATATGTATTGATCTCCAACAATGCTTTGGAAAACAGATCATATTCTTCCCCGTGAGCGGTGATCTTCGGATTATCCGCCTGACCGTTTGCAAGAACGATCATGGTGTCATTGGTGGAAGTATCTCCGTCTACGGAGATCATATTAAAAGTATCCTTCACATTTTCCTTTACCATCTCGGTCAGCATTTCCTTGGAAATATTCACATCGGTAGTGACAAACGCAAGCATGGTGCACATATTCGGATGGATCATGCCGGAGCCTTTGCACATACCTCCCACATGAACGGTCTTTCCGCCGATGGTAAGTTCAAAAGCAATTTCCTTTGATACGGTATCTGTTGTCATGATCGCCTCGGCTGCAAGCGTTGCATCCTCCGGCTTATCTCCCAGCTGCTTCGCTAAAAGTCCCACTCCCTTTGTCATTTTCTCCATAGGAAGCTGCGCACCGATGACGCCGGTGGAACCGATGATCACCGAATTCTCCGGAATGTTCAAAACCTTTCCTGCCTCTTTTGCAAGGATTCTGCAATTCTCCATGCCTTCCTCACCGGTACAGGCATTGGCAACGCCGCTGTTTACCACGATTGCCTGCACATAAGGGCTGTGATCCACGATCTCTCTGTCATATTTTACCGGCGCCGCCTTCACCACATTGCTGGTGTAGGTTCCCGCTGCCACACACGGTGCGGTACTGTATACCATTGCCATATCTTTCTTGCCGGAATGACCTTCCTTGATCCCGACTTCCAGACCTGTCGCCAAAAATCCTTTTGCGGCTGTCACGCCGCCTGCAATCTGTTTCATCTTCTACTTTCCTCTCTGATAACACTGGTTTATGATCTGACATTCTAGTACAGCGTTTCTTACGGGAACATCGGAACCTGAAGCAATCCTTCTGTTTCTTCCAGACCAAACATCAGATTCATATTCTGTACCGCCTGTCCTGCCGCGCCCTTGACCAGATTATCCATGGCGCCCATCATAATGATGCGATTGGTACGCGGATCGATCTTGAAATTCACATCCACGTAATTGCTGCCCTCTACCCATCTTGTCTCCGGGCAGACATTTTCATCCAGCACACGCACGAAAACCTCATCTGCATAATAACGATCATAGATTTCTTTTACTTCTTCATAAGAAACGCTTTTTTTCAAACTTGCATAAGCCGTCACAAGAATTCCCCGATTCATCGGCACAAGATGCGGCGTAAAATTCAATTTCACCTCTTCACCGGAAGCGTAGGAAAGCTGCTCCTCGATCTCCGGCGTATGACGGTGTGTAGCGACGCCGTATGCCTTGATATTCTCATTGACTTCACAATACAGGTTATTGACCTTTGCGCCGCGCCCTGCGCCGGAGGTTCCGGACTTGGCGTCAATGATGATCGTATTCATATCGATCAGTCCCTCTTTTGCCATCGGATAAATGGACA
>CADBTR010000079.1 GCA_902797675.1 uncultured Lachnospiraceae bacterium | reverse complement strand
GAAAGGCAGTTTTTACATCATTTGGACAGTAATATAATTAATTACTTCTAAAGTCTTTGATCAAGTATTTACACCGTGAATAGTAACGTTTTGACGCGGGTGCTAAATAGACTTTTTATGAGTTTATTTATGAAATAGTTCGTGACTTTTCGCCTGAGATATGGTATACAATCAATAAATATATTGTTTTTTCAATGGCACTCCGATTGAATCTCCCCCTCTATATGTGGGAGTTCAATCTCCGACCTACGGGTATTGCTGTCTTTGACGGCAAGCAGATCGTAAGCCTGACGGCATACGACATTGAACAATGTGAAAGAAGGAATAGTATGGAGATATCGAAAGTTGCGAAACGCAAACTGGATGGGATTTTTGAAGCGATGTCTATTGCGGCGGAGGGAGCTTACGTTTATGTTTGCGATATGGAATATGACTATTCCCGTTGGTCTCAAAATGCAGTAGATTACTTTGATTTGCCGGGGAGTTATATGTATCAGGCGGGAGCGATATGGAATGAGCATATTCATCCGGAAGACAGAAAGAGTTACGGAGAAAGTATAGAAGAAATTTTTGCGGGTACGGCAGAGGGACATGATATGCAGTACCGGGCACTGGATCGGAATGGAAATTATGCGGTATGTACCTGCAGAGGCAGTGTGATCAGGGATAGTGATGATAATGTTAAATATTTTGTCGGAATCATCAGAAATCATGGTCTGTTCGGTCATGTGAATATGCTTACAGGGCTGAGAAATCAATATGGTTTTTTTGAAGATCTTAAGGTCAATATAGCAAGGGAACAGCCGTTTTCCGTGACGATGTTCGGGTTGGCTCATTTTACCGAGGTCAATACGATGTATGGATATCAGTTCGGAAATCTTGTGATCCAGAGAATCGCAAGAGAAATGCAGGAGCGGATGGGCACTGATTGCATGCTGTACAGGCTGGACGGCGTAAGATTTGGAATTATCAGTCCCATGATGGAGCAGGAGAAGATCAGAAGAAATTATGAGATGGCAAAGCGGTATCTCGGAAACGGGATCAAAGTGGACGGGAGAAGGATCAGCATTGATACTGTCGGCGGAACCATGTTTGTGGATCATTTTCCGATTTCTGACGAGATTGTCTATTCCTGTCTTTGCTATGCTTATGATACATCGAAGCGGTTGCTGCAGGGAGATCTGCAATTCTTTGATAATCGCATGAGAAATCACACCAACAGTAAGGTGGAGATGTTGAATGAATTGCGAAGCTGCGTTGCGGAGGATTGCAGAGGATTTCGATTGTTTTATCAGCCGACGGTAGAGGCAAATACGGAGGAATTGCACGGCGCGGAGGCATTGATCCGATGGCAGGATGAAAAGTATGGACTGGTGATGCCTGATGAGTTTATACCGGTTTTGGAAAATGATACGATTTTCCCGATATTGGGAGAATGGATTTTGAGACAGGCGATGACCGACGGAAAGAGGTTGTTGAAGTACAAGCCCGAATTTATCATGAATGTCAATTTATCCTATGCCCAGATCAAGAGACAGGATTTTGTGGATATTGTTCATAGATTGCTGGAAGAGACCGAATTTCCACCGGGAAATCTTTGCATGGAGATTACGGAGCGCTGTCGTTTTGTAAATAAAGAACGGTTAAGTTATGTGGTGTTGAGCCTGAAGGATATGGGAATCCGGGTGGCACTGGATGACTTTGGAACAGGCTTTTCATCGGTGCTGATCTTAAAAGAGATTCCTTTTGATACGATCAAGATCGATCGGGCGTTTGTGAAGAATATAGAAACGGATAATAAAGACGAGGCAATGCTGGAACATTTTACGGGAATGGCTACCTTGTACGGGGCGGATGTGTGCGTGGAAGGCGTGGAGACGACGGGAATGAGAGAGAAGATCGTGAAAGGTTCCACGAATACTTTGCAGGGGTATCTGTATTCCAAACCGATTCCGATTGAGGATTTTATAAAAAAATACGGATTGCATGATGATGCATAAGGAAAGCCTCTTATGCAGAAACTACGGGATCGGCATCCGACCGGACTTATTCAGATAATTAAGCAGATTGCCAAAATCTCTGATTTTGTGCAAGTCGCTT
>CADBTR010000078.1 GCA_902797675.1 uncultured Lachnospiraceae bacterium | reverse complement strand
GTTTCCTTTCTTTACTCACCACCTATAGAGGTGGGAGATTGAATCGGAGTGCCGTTAAAATCAGATTATATAACCACGTCCTTCCAAATAATTATGATCAATATATCAAATAAAAGAGGCCAAATCAATAACACATATTTTTTTATATGGAAATATCTTTACAACAAACAAGATATTAATAAAATACAAATGTTTAAGGGAGGCTGACTGATTATGAAATATATCTACACTGCAACATTCATCCCCAATGAGGACGGGAGCAAATATTATTGCAGAGTGACGGATTTGCCAGGATGCATTACCACCGGCAACAGCATTGATGATGCTATTGAAATGATTACGGACGCCGCAAGCGGCTGGTTGGTAGTTGCAGAGGACGAGGGAAATGAGATTCCCGTTGCTACTCCACAACATCAGCTTGACATTCCGGATAATGCCACCTGCTCCATTATTCGCATCGATACTTTGGCATACAGGGCAGCAACTGACACAAAATCAGTTCGGAAAAATGTATCTCTCCCTGCGGGCTACGTTGATTGAGGCTGATGCAGCAGATAGAAAAATCAGTAGAAATAAGCCAGTTAATTAAGAAACGCTGTACTAGCTATTGTAAAAAAATGAGGGCGTATGCACGAAGCATACGCCCTTTTCCGACCTTTATCCAATTCTATTCTTCTTCCGCCGGTTCCTCCACCGCTGTCTTTTCCCGCTCGCTCTTTCTCACATAAGGTTTCGGCGGATGTACCATCCGGTATCCCGAAATCATGCAAATTAATCCGCTGACAGCCATGATAAATGCGCTGCATTTATGCACTTTCATGTTTTCTTTCTTCCCTGACCAGATGCAGACTACGGTTGCGATCGTCATAATGATCGCGCTGTTGCGGTGGCGTCTTAGCAATCCATTCATAGCAAAATATCCTCCTGTTTCTTTTTTATCGTTTAACCTTGTATTTATATTTTAATTATACCTCATTTCGCAATAACCTGCAACAAATAAATGCCGGTTAGATAGCAACAATAGTGTTACTATTCACAATAATAACAAATAATCCCCCTCCCAACTGATACAATACTTGCGCCCCGAAACGCGATGTGGTATGATATCAGCAGACAACTGTCATAAACAGGAATTATTACTGAAAAAGAGAAAGCGGGTATTTATTATGTGGATTGCAGATCAATGGAAAGATTATGAAGTAATTGATTGTTCCGGCGGCGAAAAATTAGAGCGATGGGGCGATTACCTTTTGGTTCGTCCGGATCCCCAGGTTATCTGGAATACCAAAAAAGAAGAAAAAGGCTGGAAAAAGCCAAACGCCCATTATCACCGCAGCGCCAGAGGAGGCGGAGAATGGGAGTTTTTCAATCTGCCAAACCAATGGTCTGTCAATTATCGCTCACTGACCTTTCAGTTAAAACCTTTCAGTTTTAAACATACCGGTTTGTTTCCGGAGCAGGCTGTCAATTGGGACTGGTGTTCCGCGCAGATCAAAAAAGCAAACAGACCGGTGAAGATCCTAAATCTTTTTGCTTATACAGGCGGCGCGACGCTCGCCGCCGCTTCGGCAGGCGCGCAGGTCACCCATGTGGACGCCTCTAAGGGAATGGTCGGATGGGCAAAGGAAAATGCAGCCTCCTCCGGGCTTTCGGATGCGCCGATCCGCTGGCTGGTGGACGACTGCAAAAAATTTGTGGAACGGGAGATCCGGCGTGGAAACCATTATGACGGCATCATTATGGATCCGCCTTCTTACGGCCGGGGACCGAAAGGAGAAATCTGGAAGATCGAGGAATCCCTTCATGAATTTGTCTCCCTCTGTGCTAAGTTACTTTCCGATGATGCAATCTTCTGTCTGATCAATTCCTATACAACAGGACTTGCCCCGTCGGTACTTACGTATCTGCTCTCCATCGAAGTTGCAAAAAAAAAGGGAGGCACCGTAGAAGCCTCTGAGATCGGACTTCCGGTAACCTCCAACGGACTTGTACTTCCGTGTGGTGCTTCCGGTCGCTGGTATCGCAGCTGATAAAAACAACCGATATATACAACTGATATATCTCTAAAATCCTACCCTTCCTTCCCGGAAGGGTTTTTTATTTTTATGGTAAATCTGGTTCCGAATTCCGGTCTTGACAACACTTCAATGGTTCCCTGATGCGCCTCCACGATCCAGCGGGCAATGGATAATCCCAGTCCTGTACCGCCGGTCTTGCTGTTTCGCGCACCGTCCGACCGGTAAAAGCGTTCAAAAATATGAATCACTTCCGATTCCGCCATGCCCACGCCTTCATCCTGCACCGAATAAAAAACTTCTTCTCCGTTTTGTCCGACACAGAATCGAATGGTATCTCCTTCTTTTGAATATTTTGCCGCATTATCCGTAAAAATCCGAACCGACTGCTTGATCATGGCGCGATCTCCGCATAAACGGACGCCTGCCTGTTCCCGGTATTCATAGTGATGTTTTTCATCGATCATCAGCGATTCTTCATAGACTTCGCTCACAACCTCCCCCAGATCAAATTCCTCGTATTTCAATGTATTTCTTCCGCTGTCCCCTCTTGCAAGAAATAAAAGCTGCTCCACCAGTTCTTTCATATGCATCGTCTCATGTTTCAGCGCCTCAATGGACTCTTCCAGAACACCTTCATCATGTTTCCCCCATCGGTCAAGCAGATCAACATACCCCTGAATCACTGCGATGGGTGTCCGAAGTTCATGGGACGCATCCGACACGAAGCGATTCTGCTGTCTGTACAATTCCCGCATTCTCGCAAGCAGGTTATTAATGGCAATTTCCAGACTTTGCAGATCTTTATCTCCGGTTTTTACCTTTGCATCCGGTTCCTGAATTTCAATATGAGAAATCGCATGCTCCAAATTCGAGAATTTCATCTGATGATCAAATGCCATATTGCTGAGTTCTTCCGCCTTCTTGGCCATCTCATTTAAGGGGCGCATTCTCCTCCTGATCTTACCGGTACGAAAAAGAAGGAGCAAAAGCACAACTCCCTGAACGATCAGCAGCACCTTAAGCGATACTTTCGCAAATATCAAAATGTCTAATAAACAAAAAACCAATAAAAGAATCAGCCAGAAATCCATATTGATTTTTCTGGCAATAGAAGAGGCAGACCTGTTTTCATTCGGTCTGCCGTTTTTATTCTTTGATGACATATCCAACTCCTCTTACCGTATGGATCAATTTGATCCCGAACCGGTCGTCGATCTTTCCTCTCAAATATCTGACATACACATCAATAAGATTTGTCTCTCCCCCGTAATCATAACCGCAGACAATATTCAATAATTTTTCCCGATCCATCACAATATTCTTATTCAGCAGCAATGCCTTCAACAGCTCATATTCCCGATGGGTGAGTTCCACTGTTTCTTTGCAGACTTTGACTTCATGACGTTCATCGGCAAGGGTCACGCCGCATGCCTCCAGTACGGTTTCTTCCTCCTTATTATCCGCGCCTTTCCTCTTTAACGCCACCCGTATTCTCGCCAGCAATTCTTCTATGGCAAAAGGCTTTGTGATATAATCATCGGCGCCGGAATCCAGTCCCGATACCTTATCCATCACCGCATCCCTTGCCGTCAGCAGTATGACAGGCACTTCGGAAGATTTGCGCAATCTTCGCAAAACTTCCAAACCATTTAATTCCGGCAGCATTACATCCAGAAGGATCAGATCGTTTTCACCGTTCAACGCTTTTTCCAATCCCTCTCTGCCATTATATGCCTTATCTGTCCGGTATCCCTCGTGGAGCAATTCCAGCTCCACGAACCTCGCAATTTTCTCCTCATCTTCTATGATGAGAATTTTCTTTCCTTCACCCATACACATTTCCTTATGATTTTTTCATTTTTCTCAAAAAACTTACATTTCCTGATTATCTTTTTTTCCCTTCACATCTTTTTTGATCTGATCGCAGGCATCTGCTGCCTTGTCGCAGGCTTCATTTAAATCGATCTTCACATTCATATTTCCCCGAAAACTGTAGCGAAATCCGAAGAACATTCCAACGATCAACAATATCAACGATACCGGGAATGCAAATATCAGCAGCAATACCAGAATCAGGATCGGCGCACTGATGATCACCTTTCCCTCTTTTTTTACGTCAAAATAATTTTCCCAGCTTTTCTTCAGCACATCACCGCACCATGCAAAGAAACGATCCACGATTTCTCCAAAACTGCTGTGAGTTTCCTTCTCATAGGTATCTGCTGCTTTTTTAAAATCGTCCGAGCTGTATGTCTGTGTGGAAAATACTTCCAGTTCCGGTTTTTTGATCTTTCCCTGCCGCTCCAGATATACTACCGCATCCAGCAGATCATCATTCGATTGCTGCAATGCTTCTCTCGCCTCTTCGTAGGTAACTCCTGTTTTTTCTCTGATTTTTTCAACTTTTTCCAACTGATCCATAATTCTGATCCTCCTGTTTTTTCTTTTATTCTCAGATTCTCTCGATCTGATGGTATTATCATACCGCCTTTCCATTAAAGAAAAAGGATTAAAAGATTAAAAACAGATTAAAATATAATTTATC
>CADBTR010000077.1 GCA_902797675.1 uncultured Lachnospiraceae bacterium | reverse complement strand
GATTCAATCTCCCACCTCTATAGGTGGTGAGTAAAGAAAGGAAACTTACGTAGGTCGCAGGGCTAAAGCCATGCGACATTCAAAAAAAACACTTGACATATGATCAAAATGATTATATGATATAAAAAAACAAAGATAGAATCATTTTGATTATAAGAAAAAAAGGAGGATATGAATGATGAAGACTTTAATTGTAGTAGATATGCAGAAGGATTTTATTGACGGTTCTTTGGGAACGAAAGAGGCGGTGGCGATTGTGCCGAATGTGAAGAAGAAAATCGAGGAGTGCCGGAAAGAGGGGGCGCAGATTATTTTTACCAGAGATACACATCAGAAGAATTATCTGGAAACCCAGGAGGGCAGAAATCTTCCGGTGGAGCACTGCATTGAGGGAACGGATGGATGGCAGATCGCAAAGGAGCTGGAGGTTGGACCGGAAGACCTTGTGATCAACAAGGGTTCCTTTGGATTTGACTGGTCAAAGGCGGTGGCAGAGAATTCGGATTATATCCGGGGAGATGAGATTGAACTGGTGGGACTTTGCACGGATATCTGCGTCATCTCCAACGCGTTGGGAATCAAAACGGTATATCCGGAGCGGCCGATCAGTGTAGATGCAAGCTGCTGTGCCGGCGTTACGCCGAAGTCCCATGATAACGCGCTGGAGGCGATGAAGATGTGTCAGATTAAGATCGTGTAAGGAAGGGGGAATTGCTGTGATTACTGTGAACCAGATGCCTTATGAGAGAGCATTTTTTCCGGACGGTACCCAACGGTTAAAAATTGATCCGGATCTTTCAAAGGTAAGTATCGGATGGTATTATGAAAATGACAGCGAATTGTTTACTGTGCTTGCCATCGCTCAAAGCTACAGGGAACTTGGCGTTTTAGTATCCTTATTTCTGCCCTATATTCCAAACGCAAGAATGGACCGGGTAAAATCGAAGGCGGAAGTATTTACCCTGAAAGTATTTGCCCGCCTGATCAATCAGGCAGGATTTACAAAGGTTACCGTATTGGATGCCCACAGCAATGTCGCACCGGCTTTGCTCGACAGAGTGCGTTCCGTTGATGTCGCCGGTGTCATTCGGCAGGCGGCGCTGCAATATCTTCCGGAAGATCTCATTTTATATTTTCCGGATGAGGGCAGTAAAAAAAGATATGCCGATTTGTTTCCGGAATATCGTTTTGTGACGGGGATGAAGGTACGGGACTGGTCGACGGGACAGATCAAAGGTTTGCAGGTGCTTTGCGACGGAGTGGAGCTTGAAGGAAAAACAATTTTAATGATTGATGATATCATCGCCTATGGCGGCTCTTTCTATTATTCCGCATTGAAATTAAAGGAACTGGGCGCGGGGAAAATCTATGCTTATGCGACCCATACGGAAAACAGTGTGCTCGATGAGGAAAAAGGTACATTGCTTAAATTATTGAACAATAAAACGGTGGAACGATTATTTACCACAAATTCTGTCTTCACCGGAAACAGGGATGATATTCAGGTAACGGAGGTGCAAAGTTATGAAGAAACAAATTAATCCTATGTTGTTGATCGATTTTTATAAGGCGGTTCATTCCGATATGCTTCCGAAACATATGACGAAATCCATGTCCTATTATACGCCGAGAATGAGCAGGGTAAAACGCTGGGATAAAGTGGTGATGTTCGGACTTCAGATGTTTTGCAGGACGTGGCTGATCGATTATTTCAATGAGAATTTCTTTGCGTTGCCGAAAGAGGAAGTGACAAAGGAATACCGCAGAGTGCTGGACGCCGCTTTGGGAAAAGGAATCTATGATTATCACAAGATCGAAAAACTTCATGATCTGGGGTATCTCCCGATTGAGATCATTGCATTGCCGGAGGGAACGATGGTGCCGATGCATGTGCCGATGTTCGGGATTACAAATACGCATCCGGATTTTGCATGGCTTCCTCAGGCGCTGGAATCCCTGATCAGCGCGGAAATGTGGTATCCTCAGATTACGGCAACCGTAGGCAAGACATATCGGGATATTGTAAATAAATATTACAACATGACCTGTGACGACGAAATATCAAGAGAACGGGCGCTGGGGGCATTTGACTTCCGGGGAGATATGGGTGTTGATGCGGCATTGAAAGCCGGAGCGGGCTGGTGCATATCCTTTGTCAATACGGCGACAGTTCCCGTAATCCCGTATCTTGAGGAAATGTTTCACTGCGACTGCACGAAAGAAGACGTTGCCTATGGAGCAGTAAGTACCGAGCATTTTGTAATGTGCAGCAATTATGCGGTGGATGGAGATGAGGAAACATTTCTTTGCAGAATGCTTACGGAAATCTATCCAAACACCAGTTTTTCCTGCGTTCTCGACAGCTACGATTACTGGAATGTGATCGATAATATCTTGCCGAAGATACACAAAGAAATCATGGAGCACAACGGCTGCATGCTTATGAGAGGCGATTCCGGTGATTGCGTGGAAGTAGTGACAAAAACCGTATTCAAGTTGTGGGAGCAGTTTGGGGGAACTGTCAACAGCAAGGGATATAAGGTACTGGATCCTCATGTGAAAGCGATCTACGGTGACAGCATTACCGTTCAACGCTGCGAGGAGATTTATGAGATCCTGATGAAAAACGGATTTGCCTGCAGCAATGTGGCTCTGGGTGTCGGGTCTTTCTCTATGCACTGTATTGAGGAAGAGGATATGTTAAAGCCGTTTACCAGGGATACGTTCAGCTCCTGCATCAAAGCCTGCTATGCGGAAGTAGACGGCAAGAGCTATCCGATCTTTAAGAATCCCAAAGAGGGGGGATTCAAGAAAAGCCAGAGAGGACTTTGCTATGTATACAGGGAAGAGGACGGAACTCTTGCTTATCGCGACGGATATTTGTCAAGTACAATTCCGGAGGGAAATCTTTTGCAAACCGTATTCAAAGATGGTAAAATGGTAAAGGAATATACGTTAAAAGAAATCAGGGAGCGGTTAAATCAGCAATAAACAGTTGAACGGCACTCCGATTCAATCTCCCACCTCTATAGGTGGTGAGTAAAGAAAGGAAACTTACGTAGGTGGGAGTTTGAATCTCCG
>CADBTR010000076.1 GCA_902797675.1 uncultured Lachnospiraceae bacterium | reverse complement strand
GTAGCCCACTACGGCTGCGTTTTTGTCAGACGAGCCTCACGCACCATTCGGCGCCCTCTGTTCAAGTTATTTTCCAACAGTTCCTTAGCAGTATCATCGTTTTCTCGCCACAAGATGCAGTCGGAAGCCTTTCTGCTGCTCAATCTTTTCCACGGTAAGCCCTGCTTTTTTACAATATCCTTTCGCCTCATCGATGGTGTGCGCAGCCACATCTCCATGTCCAATCAGATTTACAATAGGTAATTCGATATGGTTTACAATCCACATAATTCCCTTGGAGCCGGTATTATCGCGGAGGAAATATAATTCACCACATTAAGATACCGGCTCCTTTTTCCGCCACATAACAAGAACAACAACCGCTGTAAACAACAAACTGATAAGCAATCCGATCCACATTCCGTTTACTCCGAATATCAGCTTATCTTTCTCCGGATTGATATATCCGTTTAATATCGAAGGATTCGCATTATTGATCCCGTGTATGAATACCGCCGGCCACACAGAGCCCGTCTTTTCCGTGACAAATGTAAGCACGATGCCCAGCAGGATACAATTCATGCACATAAATACGATGCCAAGCCAAGGGTATCCCGGATATTCCGTCCCGAAGTTATGACCGATCAGGGTTAAAGGCGCATGCCATAGCCCCCAGATGATACCGCCAACGATAAGCGCCGATCCTTTCGGCATAAGTTTCATAAGTTTCGGCATCATATAACCTCTCCAGCCGCCTTCTTCCCCGAATGCCGCAAAGGAACCGAAAACTCCGGAAATAATCCCGATAACCGGCAGAAGATAAAGTTGCCTTTTTTCTATTCCAAGAACAAGATAATATTCGGGATCATAGCAGGACGGATTTAAAATAAGCGTAATGATACAGCCAAGTTCCGTATAGATCCAGGGCAGAAAAAAAGCAACCGCAAACCAGACCCATTTTCCATTTTTTAAAGAGATTCCCAGCATCATGGAATCCTTGTCGGTCATTGCAAATCCTTCCTTTGTGATCCATCTCGTAAGCACATCAGAGATCACGGGAAAAAGCATGCCAAGCGCCACAAAACTCTGCATTTCCTGAGGCATATCCTCCCACATTTTCCCCTTCGGACAGGCAATTGCAAACCAGATCCAGGTCAGTCCAAAGGAAAGAAGCAGATAAATCAGAAGCCTTTTTCTTTCTCTATTCATCAAAATCCTCCTTCCTCTCATACAGCCGGACACTGATCCGGTATGAGAGATAATATGCCGCCAGGGAAAACACCGGAGAAATAATACCGAACATCATTAACGCAAATTCATGTTTTTCCATCCATTTAACAATAGCATGCATACTCCAGTTTTTCATAATCGTCAGATCTCCAAACATCAAAAACCAGATGATTACAAAAAAGATGAGCATCCAGAAAGCGACCCGCGCCATCATTGACTTTTCCTTTCCGAATAAAAAATACATCGGCATTTCCAGCGCCTCCATAAAAAGCAGCAGACAAATAAAAGGGAGCGCAAAACCTGCCACTGTCTGGGAAAGTTCTGCTACAGGGCCTTCTTTCATCATATATGCCATTGTGATCACATGCCATATCATATATAAGGAAAATGTGATATATAAAGCAATCCCGATAAAAAGATACTTGGATGCCACATATGTCTTTCTTGATACAGGCAGGGAAAACAGATAGGCATGAAGCCTGTTTTTCTCATCGTATTCCATAATTCTCGGAGCCATGGAATTGACAAAAAAAGCGCCCAGATAGATCATAAAAAATTCACCCATAAAATATAGAAGATCGATCAGATTAAAATACTCCCCGTCTGCATTCTCCGTCATAAAATCGTCGGTTCCCGCAGAGCCAAACCAGATCCGCAAGGCGGCAAAAATCACTGTAAATATAGCGAGGATCATAACCATGCGTTTTCCGTTCACTGCCGTAAAATCTTTATAGAGCAATCCTCCCATATCAGATGACACCCCGCTTTCTTTCCGTGATCAGATAGGATGCGCCGTAAGATAAAAGACTTACGAAAGCTGCGATTAATATCAATATCCACGCTTTATATTTAATGAAATCCAGTATTTCCCATCCACTGAACTGCTCGCGGTCAACAACACCCGTCATAATTTCACGGATTGTTCTTAAATTCATAAGTATCACTGCCGCTGCCATTGAAAAAAGCGATGCGATCTGCGCATAGGATTCTTTTCCATATCCGAATACAAAACAGAAGAAAACCATAAGTGCGCTGTAAATACTCATGACAGAAGCCGCAGACAATATGATCCCGAGGAATTCCCGAAAAGTGATCAGATCCGTCAATCGCGACAAAACAAATGCGATCACAATATCGATCAAGGTTCCCATTCCGAAAAAGACAAAGATCGTAAGATATCTGGCAAGAAGTCTTTTATATAAAGGAATCGGAAATGCTCCGGATATCTTATAAAAACCTGCTTTTCCATCTGCGGTAAATACATGGGATATATCACATACCACCGCCAGAGGAAGCAACATAAATAAAACCAGTGCTTCGACAGCCATATTTTGCACATCTGTGACGGATAATTCACTGTCACTGCGAACCATATCCTGACCTACAGCCGCAAGATTGCCGAGTTTTGCGCTGAGCACAAACATGACCGAGATAACTAAAACTCCGATCAAAACATAGACAAACATCATCAATTGTTTTTTCAGGCACATCACATCTTTGATGATCAGACCTTTCATAGAAATCACCTCTTTCCGCTGACATAATGCAGCATGATTTCTTCCAGCGTCGCCGGTTCCATTACCGCATCAGGATAGAGTTTTGCTGCCGCATAACGGTCATTCACCAGCATTTCCGTACCATAACTTCCGCTTTCCCTGTGAACGATAAGTGAATCGCTTACTTTCTCCCCGTCTTCCTTGCGGCATTTTAAGATTCCATGTTTTTCCAGCAGCTCGTCTTTATTTCCCGCAAGCACGATCCTGCCTGCATTGATAAATACAACTTCATCCGCTATCTTTTCCAGATCTCCCGTAATATGAGAAGATAAAAAAATCGTATGATCCTCCGATACCACAAATTCGCGAAAAATATCCAGCATCTCATTTCTGACAATGGGATCCAGTCCGCTTGTCGGTTCATCCATGACAAGCAGTCTGGCATGATGGGAAAGCGCAGCCGCGATCTGCAATTTCATCCGCATACCTCTTGAAAAAGATCCGCATTTCTTCTTTGAGGGCAGGGAAAAACGTTTCAGATAATCGAAGAAAGCTGTCTCATCCCAATTCTTATAAATATTCTTCATCATGATATTAATATCCCGCCCCGTCATGAATTCGTGAAATCCCATCTCGTCAAATACAACGCCAATCTCTTCTCTGAGTGCGGCGCTGTCTGCACCCACTTCTTTTCCAAACACCCGAATGCTTCCTGTATCTTTCTTGATCACATCCAGGAGCAAATTGATTGTCGTTGTCTTACCGGCGCCATTTTGACCGATAAATCCGCATACAGAACCCTCGGGAACCGAAAATGAAATATGATCCAGTTTAAAATCCCCGTAATCCTTTGTGACATTTTCAATTTCTATCACATTTTTTATACTATTTGTTTTTTCCATATCTTCCATGTTTACCTCACATGCGTTTGCTTTTTTCTTCATAGATGATGCCAAGCATTTCCTTCATTTCATCAAGAGTTACGCCTCCAAGCACTGCCTTGTCCGCCGCTTTTTCCAGGCACTCCTCGATCGCAAAAAGCATGCTTTCTCTCATAAGCGCGCTGTTTGTCGCTTTGACGAAACTGCCCTTTCCGATCACAGACTCGATAAAACCGTCTCTTTCCAGATCTTCATAGGCTCTCTTGGTGGTAATGACGCTGATTCTTAAGTCCTTTGCCAGCATCCTCATGGACGGCAGGGCGTCCCCTGCTGCCAATTCGCCTGTCATAATCTGATTTTTAATCTGCTCCTCGATCTGCTCATAAATGGGCACTCCGGAGCTGTTACTGATAATTATATCCATATCTTTTTCCTTCTTTGTGCACATATACTATCTGACTGCTTTAGGAACTGTTCACAGCAAAATCCCCCGCATTCGCAAAGGTAGCTGTAAATCATAACATTCGGAAATATATTGCGCACTATATTTCCTCTGTCACATAGTATATATATTCATTATATACACTCGAAGTAAAATGTCAACAGGAAAAATCCATACTCTAATCCGCCTTACTCAAGGGTCTTTCCTCCATCCACCAGAATATCCGTTCCATTCAGATAAGAAGCCTTATCCGAACATAAAAACAAAACCGCATGCGCAATTTCCTCCGCTTTTGCAGGTCTTTCCATCGGTCCCAGATTCACATTCTCCATGCAGTCATTTTTCACTACCGAACGATATCCCTTTATAGTTTTTTTCATCATATTGGTATCAACCCACCCCGGTGATACCGAATTGATACGCACGCCGTTTTTCCCGTTCTCACAGGCGGCATTTTTTGTCATACCGATGACTGCCCATTTGGAAGAGCCATATCCGATCTCATACGGATAGCCCCGTTGTCCGGATACCGAACCGAAATTCACAATTGCGCCTTTTTGCTGCTTCTGCATAACCGGAAGAACATATTTCATCATCAGGAATGTTCCGAAAACATTGATTTCATATATCCTCTTAAAATCCGAAAAAACATACTCCTCCGTTCTTGCGCACATTCCTCCGACTCCTGCGGCATTGATCAGAATATCAATTTGTCCGAATCGTTTTTTGATCTGCTCTATTGTTTCTTTTACGCTTTCTTCGTCTGAAACATCTGCTGAAAACATGGCAGTGCTCTCTGCAAATTCTTTAAAAGAATCTCCTTCTTCTCTGTCAACGCAAGCAACCCTTGCGCCATTTTTACATAATTTCCGTACAATGGCGGATCCGATTCCCCCGCAAGCCCCGGTCACAACAGCTGTTTTTCCTTCAAATTCCAAAAAATTCTCCAATACTTTTTGTTCCATTATTCACTCCTTCTATGCCTCTTTTTTCAGGTCAAAATCACATTTTTTGATTGACAATCCCAGGTCTTCTGTGTTATCTTATATATCAAAGAGAAATGGGTTTTGTGTCCGGTAAGCATATCAGCCGAGGGAGTTGCCTGTTTCTTTTTTTATGTCCAAAATATCATAAAGATACATTTTTCCGTCCGCCGAGTGCCTTATCAGCATCGTTGCCCGAAACACATTATAACGCTCAATTTTTCCGGATTCTGTGAATATTGGAAGTGCAAATCTCGAATCATATATTTCAGGAATTCCCTGAGATGCATTAGCCTTTGCTTTTGCAACACTTCCCTGTAACTTATGTGTATATCTCGATCCTGCATACTCACTTGGAAAATCCGTACCAATATATATCACATCAGTGCTGTCTGCTATCTCATATATTTCTCCGACATACTTTTCCAGGTAATTGCGTACTTCTTTCCAGTTAACACTGCGCTTACCCTTAAACCGAATATCATTAATCTTCACCACCTTATTTCCGGCATTGTCAACGATCATTTCGACATTTCTATCCACTCATTCACTCCTTTGTGTTCTGCAACATGTTCATATACGCCCTCAGTCGCTTCTTCTTGGATTCCGACAATTCCTGATACTCTCTTACAAACTGAATCTCTGCCGCCTCATCATTCCCGGAATCATCTATATGATCCAAAACCGCATCCGTCTTTCCTGTCAACAATTCCTCCGGCGTGATATGGAGCACCTCGCATATAATCATAATTTTATCCGCTCCGGGATTGGTATTTTTCTTCTTCCAGTCATATATGGTTTGTCTGGAAATACCTGTCATACGACCAAGCTCCGGCACAGATATTTTCTTTTCATTCATTATCTCAAAAAGTCTCTCACTTATAGTCATAAACGCCCTCCTCCTGTTTTAACGGCACTTCGTATGTATATGCATGCTATATCATACTTGTCTGCATGTTTCAATAGATAATACGCAATTTCATCACATATATCTTATCACTCACATTGAATGTCGCATGGCTTTAGCCCTGCGACCTGCTTGCTGGAGGCGGCAGCAATTCCCGTAGGATGGAAAGTATCTGCTTCCATTCATTTGTCATCGCAAACCTGAAAAATATAGAATTTCAGATAATAACTTTCATCCGCCGCCCAAAGGATCGGATGATCCGGCGCCTGCGTCCGGAATTCCACCTGGCGAAGTCTTTTATGTACCTCCCGCGCCGCTTTATTGATCGTCTCCGTAAATAATTCATAGGTCATAAAATGCGAACAGGAACAGGTTGCCAGAAATCCGCCGTCTTTCACGAGTTTCATTCCGCGCATATTGATCTCCTTATATCCCTTTGCCGCATTTTTAACGGAGCTTCTGGATTTTGTAAATGCCGGCGGATCCAAGATCACCACATCAAACTGCTCCCTTTTTTCTTCCAGTTCCGGCAGCAATTCAAATACATCACGACAGATAAAGGAAACCCGATCCTCCATGCCGTTTAATTTTGCATTTTCCTGCGCCTGATGTACGCCAAGTTCTGACGCATCCACCCCGAGAACGCTTGCTGCGCCTGCCTTTCCGGCATTTAAGGCGAATGCTCCCGTATGGGTGAAACAATCCAGCACGCGCTTGTCCCTGCAGATCTTCCAGATGGCTTTCCGGTTATATTTCTGGTCTAAAAAGAAACCGGTTTTTTGTCCTTCTTCCACATCAACATAATATTTCACATCATTTTCCGTGATCTGGATTTTTGTGTCAAAAGATTCCCCCAGAAAGCCTTTCACCCGCTCCATCCCTTCGTTTAAGCGGACTTTTGCGTCACTTCTCTCGTAAACGCCCCGAATGCTGCACCCGTCTTCCGCCAGCACTTTTTTACATATTTCGACGATGCGTTCTTTCATCCGGTCGATTCCCAATGCCAGTGATTGCACCACAAGCACGTCTTCAAATTTATCGATCACCAGTCCCGGAAGGAAATCCGCCTCTCCGAATATCAGACGACAACTGTTGATATCCACCACATTTTTCCGATATTCCCAGGCATTTCTCACACGCATTTCCAAAAATGCATCGTCCATCTCCTGTCCTGCATCCCGGCTCATCAGACGGATCCTGATCTTCGAGTGATCATTGATAAATCCGCAGCCCATAGGATATCCGCTGTTGCTGTGAATGACGACGATATCTCCGTTCTCATAAGAGCCTGCGATAGATTCGATCTCATTGTCAAATACCCACATTCCGCCTGCTCTCAATAATCTTCCCTCACCTTTTTTTAATGTCACGATTGCTTTTCCCATAATAAACGCCTTCCTGTTCTTTCTATTCCTCTATGTAATCAAGCAGGTAAAGTCTTTCACACCTGCTCGCCATACGTGGCACATTCGTCGCCACGCAATAACGTCTTCATGCGCCTCTGTGCGTAAATAAGCCTCCCATGTCCCGCATGGAAGGCTTATAATCTAACTTTGAATGTCGCATGGCTTTAGCCATGCCGTTCAACCTAAAACAAACCTGAGAAGAATAACAATGTATCAAGTAAAAATACCGGTATCAAAAAGCATACCGACCATCCCATATACCCGAAGAAGGACGGCATCTTGATCTTATTCTCCTCCGCGATGGATTTCACCATAAAGTTCGGCGCATTTCCGATATAGGTATTCGCTCCCATAAATACCGCGCCGCAGGAGATTGCAAGCAGCATGCTCTGTCCCACGCCTGCCACCAGACCTGTGGTAAGTCCCTGTGATGCTACCAGAGATTGCGCCGTCTGGAAGAATACCAGATAAGTCGGCGTATTGTCAAGGAAACTGGATAAGGCACCGGTTGCCCAGAACATCTGCCAATCCTTGGTCAATCCCAGTTCCGCTCCGTGAGTCTTCAATATGATCAGCGCAGGGATCATGGTGATAAAAATACCGATAAACAAAACTGCCACTTCCTCGATGGCTGCCCACGAGAAATTGTTGGAGGTTCTTGTCTCTTTCTTCGTAGTCTTAAATGATAACAGGGCACATACAAGGATAATCGCCATCTCAATGATGGTTCCGAGATTCAAGAGCACTTCTTTTTCTCCATTCTCCGGACTGGTGAATGCGATTCCATGCTCCTTGAAAAATTCTACTCCTCCCATCACGCCGCTTAAGATCACCGCTCCTACGATCAATGCAAGGAAAATAAAATTATGCGCGCCTTCAATACGAAGCGGATCAGCGTCTTTTGCCTTCTTCCCCTTCTCCGGATTCAATCCGTCCGCAAGGTCTTTTTTGTAGGCTCTTGTATCCAGGATAAAATAAATTGCCAAAAGCAAAACAAGATTGATCAAAAATACCGGAAGCAAATGGAAACTCCATGTAAACGGTACGCCTCTCATAAATCCCATAAGTAACGGCGGATCACCAACCGGTGTCAGACATCCTCCGATATTGGACACCAGGAAAATGAAAAATACAATAGTCTGTACTTTTCTCTTTCTCCAGTAATTCGCCCGGATGATCGGGCGGATCAACAGCATACTTGCTCCCGTGGTTCCGACCCAGCTTGCGATCATGGCGCCGATAAACAGCAACAGCGTATTCAGCTTCGGCGTTCCCGACAATTCTCCCTTCACGCATATATTTCCGGATACGCAAAACAATCCGAACAAAAGCACGATAAAGGATACATAATCACCGAGGATGGCTTCCATGAGATGAAATCCTGCGACCTTTACTCCTTCTCCCACTGCAAAGGGAATCAGAAACAGCACCGACCAGAAGATCACCGGATATTGTTTGTTATGCTCCCACCATTCCGCCTTTACCAAAGGGAAAATGGCGATGGACAACAGCATACCGACAAAAGGAATACAGTATGCAATAGATAAGTTTTCCATTCTTTCCTCCTAAAAATTAATTTTTACGATTCACACGTATTTTTTATTTTATCATATTTCCCCAAAATCTGCAATCACTTCCGGATTATTTTTCCACCGCCGATGACGTAATCTCCGTCGTAAAAAACTGCCGACTGCCCCGGCGTCACCGCCCTCTGGGGCTCATCAAAAACAATCTTCGCTCCGTCCCCCTCCGGATAAATGGTTGCCGCTCCGCCCTTGTGAGCATAACGGAGTTTTACCATTGCCCGGACCGGTTCCTTATAGGAATCTCTCATGATCCAGTTGATTTCCCCGACTGTTACTTCCCTTTGGAACAATTCTTCATTGCTGCAAAGAATCACCTGATTTTTCTCCGGATCCAATTCCTTTACATAAAGGGGCGCCGGCAGCGCCAGTCCCAGTCCCCTTCTCTGCCCGATGGTATAATGGATCAACCCCTTATGGGTTCCCAAAACATTCCCTTTCGTATCCACAAAATCCCCCGGCGGATATTCCTTTCCCGTTGTCCGCTGAATAAACGCCGCATAATCGCCGTCCGGTATAAAACAGATATCCTGACTGTCCTGCTTCTTTGCATTCAAAAATCCCTGCTCCTGCGCAATCTGTCTTGTTTCCTCTTTTTTATACTCTCCCAGCGGAAATAAGGTATGCGCCAGTTGTTCCTGATTAAGCGAATACAAGACATAGCTTTGATCCTTCGCAAGGGTTTTCGCCCGTTTCAACAGATATCTTCCGTCTTTTTCCTCAATCCTTGCATAATGACCGGTCGCCACATATTCGCACCCGCTTTCCTTTGCCTTGCGGTACAATCCTTCAAATTTCAGATAACGATTACATTCCACACAGGGGTTTGGCGTCTCGCAATTTTCATATGCCTGAATAAACGGGCGGATCACTTTCTCTTTAAAATCCGCTTTATAATCAGCCGCTTCAAAAGGAAAGCCCAGCATATCCGCCACCTTTCCTGCATCTTCCATATCCCTGGTGGTACAGCAGCTATTTTCTTCTTCCTGAAAACTTTCCCCGTAATCATGCAATCTCATGGTAACGCCAAGTAATTCATATCCCTGTTCTTTTAAGCAATATGCGGCAACACTGCTGTCCACGCCGCCGCTCATCGCAACCAATACTTTTTTCATCCGAATCCCTCTTTAATTCCTGTATTTCATTGGCGAGCAGCCTTTGATTTTTTTAAATTGTCTGGAGAAATGTTCCAGACTCTCATAGCCGCATATTGCAGCAATCTCGGTAATGGAATGCTCTGTTCCGTTCAAAAGATGTGCCGCATGTTCGATCCGCCCGTTGATGATATCATAATTGACCGGAATCCCGAAAAATTCTTTATACAAATGCTGAAAATAAGAGGTGCTGATGTGCATCTGCCTTGCCAGTTCTTCCGCACCCTCCGGATGACATTCAAAATTTTGGATTTTTTTTCGGATTTCGATCATTTCCTCTAAATATTTTACTTTTTTCGGACTGTTCTTTTGCGCGAATTGATATAAATCGCTGAATTTATGAAACAGTGCTCTTGCTTTCTGATCCATAATCTTCTGATGGGATTCCCCGACATTGAAATATTCGATATACAGATCGGAGATCATGTCCGTCACAGGCTTACTTTGAGGCAGCCTGATCAGTGTATTGAAAGGAATTTTCAATTTTTCAAAAAAATCTTCCTCCTCGGAAAAATCAAAATGCACCCAGTCATTGATAAAATGTCCGTCTGTTTTCCGATAGATCTGGGGATGTCCTTTTTTGTATAAAACAAACGTATTCTCCGGTATCTTTTCATATTCGCCGGTAAGATTTACCTCAACCGGACAGCGAAAATAAATCAGCAGATAATCTCCGCTTCCCTCTTTTCTGTCCACATCGATTCCGCCCATATTGACAAATTGATACCCGAGATGATGTATCTCAATCATGCTCCGCCTCCTGATGTATATTACAATTCCAAATTACTTTGTCGCATTTTGAACAATTCTTGACTTCTGATTTCATGTGAAACAATCTACCTATATAAAAGTATACCATGTTTAGCGAAAAAAATCAAATAGATAACAATTTTCGTCATAGACATTTTCTTATCCATTTATTATCATTATACAAAAGCAATCACTTGAGGTTGCCTTTATTACCACAGTTTTTCACCATTGAAGGAGGGTTTTTCATGAAAAACAAAAAAGCGCTGTTTTTCTGTATGGCAATGTCTGCTTCTATTCTGGCTCTGGCAGGATGTCACAAGTCAGATAATACTGCGGAAAAAGAGACTTCAACAAAGGCTGAGAAAGTTACCAAAGCTGTGAAAGCCGAAGTTGAAACCGAAGAAGAAACTACTGCTGCCATTTATGGCAAAGCAGGGGAGCTTTCTTCCTATGATACCGAAAAAACAAATTACACTTTAAACATTGATGCCTCAGATCAGGTTCACGAAATCAGTGATATGCTCTACGGCATTTTTATTGAAGATATTAACTTTGCGGCAGACGGCGGTTTATATGCCGAACTTATCCAGAATCGTTCCTTTGAATTTACAAAACTGGCTTCCAATGCGGAAAAGCACGCGTGGAGCGATGTGGGAACCGTAACGGCAACTGTCACAAAGGCTGCAGCCGATTCCTTAAACGCCAACAATCCGAATTATATGGTGATTGAAAATACCTCGGCAGAACCTGCCGGCATCGCAAATGGCGGTTTTCTCGACGGAATCGCCGTCACGGAAAATGACGATTATAATTTTTCCATCTATGCCAAAGGACTGGACGGATATACCGGACCAATTTTCGTAACGCTTACCGACGGCACTGATACACTGGCTGAGGGTAAGATTGATGCGATCTCGGCAGACTGGACGAAATACGAGCTTGCTTTAAAAAGCAGCAAAACCGCCAATAAAAATGTGAAGCTTCAGGTTACCATCAATACCGGTAAAGCTGCCGTAGATATGGTTTCCCTCTTCCCGAAGGATACCTACAAAGGACGCGCCAACGGCATGAGAAAAGATCTTGCCGAAAAACTGGAAGCATTGCATCCGAAATTCCTTCGTTTCCCGGGAGGCTGTGTAATCGAAGGTGTTTCTCTTGATAAAGCCTATAACTGGAAACATTCCATCGGCGTGGGTGCTGACGGCGAGCCGCTGTTATTCAACGGTGTCTACGGCGATGTTGCCACAAGAATCCTCGATCAGAATATCTGGACCGATGAGCGTGCAGTCAATGATAAATTTCCTTGCTATATGAGTTACGGTCTCGGATTCTATGAGTATTTCCAGCTGGCTGAAGATTTGGGCGCAACCGGCGTTCCTGTCTTAAATTGCGGAAAAGCCTGCATGATCCAGTCCGACGGACCGGGACCGGCTGTAGGTTCGGACGAATTTAAAGGTTATATTCAGGATGCCTTGGATCTGGTGGAATTCTGCCGGGGCGACGCGAATACAAAATGGGGTGCCGTCAGAATCTCCATGGGACATACAGAACCTTTCGCATTAAAATATGTGGGTATCGGAAATGAACAATGGGGCGATGACTTTTTCAATAAATATAAGGCCTTTGTAGATGCATTTAATAAGGCAAAAGAAGAAAATCCAACCATGTACGGCGACATTGAATTGATGTTCTCCGCCGGACCGGATGACGGCGACAGCGGCGCGGATTATATCAAGGCATACGATGAAGCCGCAAAATGGCTGAAAGCAAATCCGGATAAGAAAATCACGGATTTTGCCGGTGCTATCGACCACCACTACTACAATGATCCTTCCTGGTTTATTGAGCATGCTGATTATTATGATGAGAAGAATTACAGCAGAGATACGGATTCCATGACGGAAAGCACCTTTGGCGGCGGTATCAATGTATTTTTGGGCGAGTATGCCGCAAGATCCAATAAGCTGGAAGCTGCCCTTGCGGAAGCCGCTTATATGACCGGTCTGGAACGCAATGGCGATATCGTTGTCATGGCAGCTTACGCGCCGCTTTTCGGCAACCTGACCGCAATGCACTGGGCGCCGGATCTGATCTGGTTCAACAACCACACCTCAACGGCATCCACCAACTATTATATCCAGCAGATTTTCGGCAAGAATGCGGGAACTGCCCTGTTAAAATCAGAATTTACAGGCGCCGCTATTGAAAAAAAGCCTTTCAAAGGCATGGTCGGCGTGGGTACCTGGTCCACCTCCGCAACCTTTGACAATGTAAAAGTCATTGACAATAAAACCGGCGACATTCTCGCAGAGGATGATTTTGACGAAGACGATTTTACGGCTAACTGGACGAAGATCGCAGACGGAAGCTGGTCCATAAAGGACGGCGTCTTAGTTCAGTCAAGCACAAACACTAATACGCAAACTTATGGAAATACCGGAACTTCCGCCTACTTCGGCGACATCAACTGGAGTAATTATACCTTTACCGTAGAAGCAACAAAAACCGGCGGTGAGGAAGGATTTTTGATCCCGTTCTCCGTACGCACAAAGAATAATAATTATTTCTGGAATATCGGCGGCTGGGGAAATACCGTTTCCTGCCTGCAGCAGGTAAAGGACGGTGCAAAATCCGATCAATTATCGGGCACCGTAAAAGATATCAAAATCAAAAATAACCAGACTTATCAATTAAAGGTCGTAGTTGATGAAACCAATGTAAAATGCTATATTGATGATGAGCTCTATATCGACTATGATATCGCGGATACCGCGCAGGCAGAAAGCTATGAAGTGGTAAGTACCGACGAGACCGGCGACATCATTATCAAGATGGTAAACGAAACCGGATATGAAAAGACCTTCGCCATCGATGTAAAAGGCGCAGACAGCTTAGGCGACACTGCTGCCGTCGATGTGGTTGCAGGTACTTCTCTTGATAATGACAATGTTCTCGGTCAGGAGGAAACCGTAAAACTGGAAAGTTCCGAATTATCCGGAATTACAAACCAATTTAACTACACGGTTCCGAAATATTCCGTAACTGTACTCCGCTTGAAAACAAAGTAAACGATACTTTTGCAAACATATTAATAAAAAATCCCGCATACGACTGTTTTGATCGTATGCGGGATTTTTTTATAAAAAGCGGGTTTTTAATTTTTCATATTCTGTATTGATAAAACGGACGGTTCCTTCATGACCGTTTTCATTATCCGGATGATATATCTTCATCAGATCCCGATAACGCTTTTTTAAACCCGACAGGGAAGATACGCCGAGAAAGAAAGTTCCGGCGGCAACTCCTGCCGTTCCCGGCGACGCCTGACGCAAACGCTTCAATTCGTCCTTTTCCCGCTGGATATATGCCTTCTCCTTTGCGATCCGGTCCCGATCCCTTGCCATGCGCACAAGTTCTCTCTCCACAACACTCCACTGTTTCTCAAACAGATCTTTTTCTCTGTCAAGTTTCTTCTGTTGAAAATCCAGCTCTCTCTGTCGCTGTCTTTGTTCCTTTTCTATCTGTTCTCTCTCGATTCTTAATTCATCTCTCTCACTTTCCAGCTGCTGTCTTTGCTGATTCAACTTCACATTTTCCAGAAACAGCCAGTGTTTCAACTCGTCCACCGGATCATCATCAAAATCATAGACAAAATTTACCTGATCACTCATTTCCAAATTCCCTTCTTTCCCGCGCCGTTCTGCGGATACAATACCAGTACATGAGGTCCTCTCGGATATTTTACTTGATTCTGTGTGATTTTTCAATCACTTTTTGTAATTATTCAGCAGAATAGATAGAAAAAGGTGCTGAACGCTTGCGTTCATAAGCCCTTTTTTACTTCCCCGTAATCAGACCTCCACAACCGCTCCTTTCCTGACAGAATAAATCATACAGCCTCCCAGTTCTTTTCCTAAGATCATGGAGACGGCTCTTCCGTATAATTGAAGCTGCATCCGGTAGCGTTCTTTTAATTCCTCCGCATTTTCTACACGGTCCGTCTTATAATCTACCACATAGACTTTCCCGTCCTCCTCAAAATATGCATCGATCATTCCCTGCACCAGAACTTTTTCTGTTCCTTGATAATCAGCGTAAACTTCCGTTCCCGGAATCTCCATCACAAATTGCTGCTCCCGAAACAGCTGTCCTCTTAAATATGCCGCTTTCATCCTCTGACCAAGCTTCGATTGCAGGAAACGCAAAAATTCTGCCGGTCGGATGAATGCTGCCGCCTGTTCACTGATCCTGTGACTTTCCGTCAGACCTTTGATAAATTCCGCCATCTGATCTTCCTGCTTATAATCTCTTGTATAATCCAATAATTCAAATACTTTGTGATACGCAGTTCCAAGCCGGGTTCCTCCCGCCGTTTTTTCCTGTACCTCCTGCGCAAATTTCGGAACCGGCTCCGTATCGTCTGTCTCTTCACCAAGCTTTTCGCCGGTATCTGTTTCCTCATCCGCTTTTCCAAACAGCTGTTCCTTTAAATCGGTGACGGTGGCTTTTGCTTTTATATCCATATCTTCCCGATAAGGATATTGATATTCCAGACCAGCCTCGATTCGTTCTCTCAGATTAACGGAATACTGCTTCTGCACATCCCAATCTTCCAGCTTTTTCTTCCATTCTCTTTCTTCCTGTTTGGTCTCAATCTCATGAAAAGCAATCTCACCTGTCTTTTCTTCCATGATCCGGCAAAACGGAAATTCCCCCTGATAATCCTGCTCATTAATCAATACCGGAAGCAACAGATCCAGATAATTGTTTGCGCTCAACAGCGTATTGACGGATAATGTCCCCTGCCCGGTTTCTCCCGCATGTCTCTTATACTTCTCCCATTTGTTATCAAATTTCCCGGTACCGAATAAAACCAGTTTTTCTTTTGCTCTGGTAAATGCCACATAGAGAACCCGAAGCTCCTCCGCAAGATTTTCCTCTTTTATCTTTGCAGCCACGCACGCCTTAATAAGAGTTTTACTCTTGATGGAGCGTTGCACATCATAGCGATCCATTCCGATCCCGAGTTTCGGATGAAGAACAACTTTCTTCTTCGTATCCTCGGTATTGAATTGCTTGCCAAGTCCCCCCACAATGACAATAGGATATTCCAGTCCCTTGCTTTTGTGAATCGTCATCATGACGACTTCATCTCCGGAACCTGTCGATGATACGGTCTCCTGCTGAATTTCATATTGTTTATTTTTTTCGATATATCGCACAAAATGAAAGAGTCCGCTGTAACTTCCCTGCTGATATACGGATGCCCGTTCTTTTAACATGGCGATATTCTGCATACGCGCTCTGCCGTCCGGAAATGCCCCGATATAATATTCAAATCCGGTATCTGCAAGAATATGATTCAACAGATCGTAAATCGTAAGGTAGGTATTTTCTTTCCGGTATTTTTCCAGCAGAGCAAGAAATCTTTGCACACGCTTATGCATATCCTGCCGTTCCGTCCCGGCTTCTTCCTGTTCTCCAAAGGCTTTAAGAGCATCATACAGAACACTGTTCTTGCTTCCGATCCTTATCTGCGCCAATTCTTCCTCGGAAAACAAGAAAATATTTTTCAATACCGCTGCCAGCGGAATATCCTGCCTCGGATTATCGATGATGGTTAAATATTCCAAAAGCACCGTCACTTCAAAAGAATCAAAGCGTCCTTTTTTTACCGGACAGCGCACCGGTATTCCTTCTGCTCGAAATGCCCGCTCGTAAGCTTCTCCCCAGGTTCCCATGCCCCGTAAAAGAACGGCTACGTCCGAATATCTCATGGGTCTTTTTTCCTTTGTCTCCTTATCTGTTACCTGATATTTTTCCTGATACATTTTCCGGATATACAAAGCGACATTCTGCGCCTCCAGTTCCTGCGCTTTTAAATCATCATTCAACTCCTCCGGTTCTTCTTTTTCTTCGGACAGATTAAGCAGATGCAATTCCGTTTTGTCGTCTTCGCCCTCATATTGCGCCCCGTAATACAGTGCGCTGTCCTCATCATAAACGATTCCTCCCACTGCCCGGGTCATCAATTTTTGAAATACCTGATTCGTGAATTGCAAAACACCGTTTCTGCTGCGGAAATTCCTGGACAGGATCATCTTCCTGTCCGGACCGGTTCCATCCTCCAAAAAGCGATCATATTTCTCCAGAAATAATTCCGGTTTCGCCATCCGAAATTTATAGATGCTCTGTTTTACATCGCCCACCATAAAAAGATTATGGATTCCCCGCCGGTTACCGGAGATGGTCTTTAATATCATTTCCTGAACATAATTGCTGTCCTGATATTCATCGATCATAATCTCCTCGATCTCTTCGCTCATATGTCGCGCGATCTCCGTGGGTTCTTCCCCTTTCCCCATCAAAATACGAAGAGCAAAATGCTCCAGATCAGAAAAATCCACAAGATTTTTTTCCAGTTTCGCCTCGGCATATCGCTTTGAAAATTCCAGGGTTAATTCCGTCAATACCTGCACCTGCGTTCCAACCGCGCTCAGATCCTCCCGAATCTCCTCTTTTGTCTGGGAAAAGAAATCTGCCGACAACTTTTTCAACTGCTTTTTATATTCATCCCGACAACTCTTTACATAATTTTTCTTTTCTTCCAATGCATCCGGCTGTTTTTTTCTCGATAATTGTTCAAATTCCAAAGTCAAAAAAATCTGCCGCCGATTTTCATATCCTTTCGCATTTACCAGATCTTTCACCAGCGCCTGATCCGAAAGGATCGCCGGTTCATAAGCCATGGGACCATCCTCTTCTTCTGTGACTGCAAGACATGTTTTGATCTGATTTAAAATATCCGATAATCTTGCATCCACCCGATGACCGACCACCTGATACCATTCTTCCTGTTCAAAATCCTCCCCCTGTTCCAGATATTTTTTTGCGCACTCCTGAATCCAGCTTTCCGGATAGGGATGGCTTACCGAAAAACCGTATAATTGCAATATCATATCCTCGATCTGGAGATCATCCCGATTAGAGGAATAAATATCCACAAAATCAAGGAATTCTTCTTTTCCCTCTGTATAATAATCCTCCAGAAGTTCCGCCATGACATCTGCCTGAATTAATTTTAATTCCCCTTCTTCTCCCACTTTGAAAGAAGGATCAATGTTTAATTCCGAAAAATGATCTCTCACAATATCAAGGCAAAAACTGTCAATGGTCGTAATCCGCGCGTTATGAATAAAAGAAAGCTGTCTTTGCAGATATTCATACCACTCGCCATCTTCTCTGTCCCCGCTTTGCACTTCCTTATTTTTCGCCTGTTCCGCCTCTGCCTGCAATGCTTTTAAGATACGCTCTCTCATCTCGCCGGCAGCCGCCTTTGTAAAAGTAACCACCACCAGCCGGTCAATATCCACCGGATGATTCCGGTCCGCTACAATACGTAAAATCCGTTCCGTAAGAACTGCCGTTTTTCCGGATCCCGCCGCTGCGGAAACCAATATATTCTGATTTCTGGCATCAATGACCTGCTGCTGCTGTGCCGTCCATTCCATTGTGCTTCCCTCCCTCGTTTCATATCAAATCTGATTTACTGCTCTCATCATCTATACCAAGTTAGTTTCTTTAAGATTTCCTTTGGATCACTTAATTTTCCCAATTGCCGGTAATGATTATCAAATTCCCGCTCATCAAAATTGCAGATTGAATGATACACACAATAGGTACAAGGAGTTTTATCCCCTTTTCGATATGGATTTTTATCGATCTTTCCATCCAGAATTTCATCAGTAAATTGATCCATCTGATGATCGATATAAGTAATCATGCGTTCCATATTGTCACTGTTAAATCCGGAGGAAGACACCCATTGATTCAATTCTTTTTCTTCTAACGGAATGATCTGTGATTTTTCCTTTTCCGTTTTCAGTTTCTCATCCATTGCGATCGCAGCTTCCTTCGTATCATTTACCAGTCCCGACATTTTATATTCTTTTAAAAGCAGCTGACTGAGTTCTGCGTCTTCGATCCTCTCACTACATTCCACATAAGGTGATTTTATCTGAAAATAAAAGGTTCCCGCCGGCACGATTTCCTTTCCTTCAGATATGGCGCGTTTCACCTTTACAGCTTCGCCGAGATAAAAGATCAACTGCATCTGCAATCCGTCAAAGGCCTCCGACAGATCGAATTTCTTTTTTCCCGTTTTATAATCTATAATTTTTAAATATATTTTTCCATCTTCCTCATAAGTATCGATCCGGTCAATTCTTCCCTGAGAAAAAGCGAATTCAAATTCCTGCGGTTTATATTTTCCTCTTTTTAAATGTTCACAGATTGCCCATGCCGACTTTTTACATACTGTCATGATCTTCCGTATCAGATATTCATTTCTCTTCGAGCTTTGCAAAATGGTATTTCCGTAATCGGCAGTAACTTCCGATACACATTCCTCGATCCATCGATCTCTCTGCTCCTGTTCGATTTCCTGAAATTCCATTCCGGATTTCATGACTTTGTGAGAGAACAATTCGATGCAGCGATGATAGATTGTTCCGAGATCCGCCGCGTTTACCTCGTATCTCTCCCGTTCTTTTAATTTCATGCTGTAATTCAGGAAATGGGCATAAGCGCATGCAGCATAACGCTCCAGTCTTGATACGCTGCGCACCATACCATCCCCGTTTAATTGTTCCGCCACCAGTTTTCCAAGCGAAGTCGGCTCGTTATCAAAAAAGATTCCTTTTTGTATCTGACGGATCCGCTCCCGATATTCCGGCTTCCGGTAAAAATAGGAATATAATTCTTTTTCAAAATCATTCATGTCGGAAATATGATTCCGGTTTAATTGTTCTGCCAGATATTTTAAGGCGAAAGCTCCGGAAGATAATTTCTTTTCATAAACATCCGGTGTACATTCTTCCTTTTCTGTTATTCCTTCCGCTTTGCAATCCCGAACAGATTCCTTCTCCCACCGGAAAAGCCTTTTGACCTCTCCGATCAGATAGGAAGGGCGCAGAATGGTTCCGTCCGTCCCGCTCTCCGTATAAGATATCATAAGCTGTTCTGACGGTTTTGTAAGATTCAGGTACAGATAAAAAGTCTGAATAAAAAGACTCTCACGGATCGTCGGCGACAATTGCACATTTGCATTTTTTAATTGCTGTCTGTCGCTTTGGGATAACAGACTGCTCTTTTTTGATTTATTTGGAATGACGCCGTCATTTGCCCCCAGAACAAATAAAACCTTGATATCTTCCAATCTTGTCCGCTCAATGTCTCCTACCGTCACAAGATCAAGTCCCGGCGGAATGATGCCCACTTTGATCTCCTCAAATCCGGCATCCAGAATTTCCCGAAATTCCTGAAGACTCATTTCCTCATCCCCCAGAAGATTGACGAATTGATCCATAAGATTTATGATGTGGGCGTAAGTCTGGGTATATTCCTTTTCCAGACTTTGCATATGGTTCTTCCCAAAGCTTTCAGCCTGCGCTTTCAAAAAAACTGCAATTCTAAATTTGACCATAAAATCATATAATCGTCTGCAATATGTATCCACCGTCAGTTTTTTCCCATGTAACGCTTCATAAATTTCCTCTGTCGCCGATACAAATCTCTCTCTGATCCCATTGATTACTTCCAGTTCCTCATCGGTCATGTTTTTCATTTTTCTCTTAAAGGGTTCTTTATATCTGCCATAACCGCGGATTCCGAGGGCTACTGCATAATTTTCCAGCAGATCGGTCTGTTCCTGCTCCCGGATACCCTCCGCATCTCCCAATACCGGAATTCCGCATTTTAAAAAGCGGAATACACTTTCATAGGAAAAATCTTTGTCGATCACTTCCAGAATGGCTCTGATAAAAGCTACCGCCGGGTTTAAGATCAGACTTCTCTTATTATCCATAAAATAAGGTATTCCCCGCATTTCCAGATTATCCGCAAGTAGTTTTCCATACCCGTCCATATCACCGGTAATGATCGCGAAATCGCGATAGCGCATTTTTTTCGTTCTGACCTGATAAGCAATCTCGTTGGTTACGGCTTCCACCTCACCGGATGGCATATCAAAATGCATGATCTTTACCGCTCCGTTATCCGGCTGCTGCGATGCGAAACCGCGAAACAGATTCTTTTCCAGATGTTCCAATGCCGGAGCTGATGCGAATCTCCCGTTTTTAGAATCCGGTGTAAAAATTGTCCGCTCCAGAATTTCCGAAAAATCACTGTCCGGATGATTCTTATGGTAACCTGCAAGAAGAACATTCAACATATCTTTTGACATTTTAAATAATTCCTGTTCTCTTACAGGAATTTCACCTGCCCGTATTCCGTCTCTGATATGCTTCAATTCCTCTGCTCCTGCCGTCACCGTCACCGTCACTGACGGCGCATAGCGCAAAAACAGGCTGACAAGTTCATTTTGCACCGGCGTAAATCCGGTAAATCCGTCGAAATAGATCTCGCTTTTCGCGATGATCTGTGAATCCGGCACCACATAACAAAACCGCTTCAGCAATTCCTCCTTCGTAATATATCTGCCGTTAATATAATCCGCAAATCCCTGATAAATGATTCCGATATCTTTTAATTTTGCGCTGATCATCGGCCGGTCCGAGACAAGCCCCTGCATTCTCTCAAATTCCTCACTATCAATGCCGTAAAGATACAATTCCGATATAACGGATTTCATCTCCTCGACAAATCCGTGCATATGGATCTTATCCCGATATACCTGAAGTTTTCTGCTCTCCTCGGCAATCACTTTTCTGAGTATCAAGGATTTTCCGGTATCGTCCAAAACCTCGGTATCTTCCACTCCCAATTCTGAAAATACTTTCAGACACAATCTGTGAAAGCTGACAATATCGATATTTGCCACCGCATGTCTCGGATGCTTTTCCACAATTTTCTTCTGCGTTGCCATTGTAAATTGTTCCGGCACCAGAATAATATATTTTTTCCCGGGATTCTCTTTTGCAAGTTCCGTCACTTCCCGGAATAAAGTTTCTGATTTTCCGGAACCGGAAGGTCCGATGATAAATTTTAATTGATGTTCCATCTGCCGCTCCTCTGATAATAACTGTTTACTGTCAAAAAATTCTGATTTTTTGTTCTGAATGGTTTTATTATATCATAAAATCAATGATAAAGAAACGTAATTTCGGAGGTTCTATGCAATCAACTCCTAAAATCATGGTATTCCGCCTGAAAGAGCTTCTCTGCGGCGCAGCCTTTATCATCGCCGGAATTCTTCTCCTTCTGCTTTTGATCTTCGCATTTTTGCCGGACAAAAATCATAAGGATAAGAACAAAGAAAGCGGGGGCACTGACACTTATACTGCCTCGCTGGTCTTAAACAGCATTCCCATGGAAGTATCTGTCTCGGTGAAAAATGATAAGATCACAGGCGCCGCGCTCCATTCCACCGAAACATCCATGCATGCGCTCTATCCTTTGATAGAGCCCTCCATGTCCGATATTTCCGACTACTTAGTTTCCAATCAAAGTCTTGCGGATATCACTTTTGATTCGGATAACAGCTATACCGGTAAAGTTCTTTCCAATGCAGTTGGAATCGCGCTCGAAAAAGCCGGAAAAGGTCAATAATAAAATAATCGGGCAGGAGTTTTTCTGCTCCTGCCCGATGTCTGCCTTTATAAATTTCACAAAAATTATTGAATGTCGCATGGCTTTAGCCTTGCGACCTGCTTGCTGCCAACGGCTGCAATTCCCGTAGGTCGGAGATTCAAACTCCCACCTACGTAAGTTTCCTTTCTTTACTCACCACCTATAGAGGTGGGAGATTGAAT
>CADBTR010000075.1 GCA_902797675.1 uncultured Lachnospiraceae bacterium | reverse complement strand
TTGAATATTATTGCTGCGAATACGTTATGACTCCACAGTATAGATTATATAGTATCTATTACTAGATAGCAAGCACTTTTTTTATTTTGTTTCTGTTCACAGTTACTATTCACAGCCATTGCGAATGCAGTGGGAATTGGCTGTGAATAGTAGCTCTTGACTTTCCCCCAAAAACTTGTTAGGATTATCTTGTTTGCGATCAGGAGGTTTTCTATGAATGCTTACAGCGGTTTTGCTGACTTTTATGATTTATTTATGGACAATATTGACTATGATGTATGGTGTCGTTATCTGCAGGATTTACTGACGGAATACGGAATAAAGAACGGGATCCTTTTAGAACTCGGATGCGGGACAGGCACCGTTACGGAATATTTTGCCGGGCAGGGATATGATATGATCGGCGTGGATAATTCTTACGAGATGCTGGAACAGGCTCTTGAAAAACGGATTGCCAGCGGACATGATATCCTGTATCTGAATCAGGATATGCGGGAATTTGAGCTCTACGGAACAGTTGCGGCTGTCTACAGCATTTGCGACTCTATGAATTATATTACAGAATACAGTGATCTGGGCAAAGTTTTTTCTTTGGTAAATAATTATCTGGATCCGAAAGGTCTGTTTATCTTTGATCTGAATACGGAAGCGAAATTTTTGCCGATCTGCGATCAGACGATTGCGGAAAATCGAAATGAAGGAAGCTTTATCTGGGAAAATACTTATGATCCCGCCAGCCGTATCAACGAATATGCACTGACTCTTTTTGCGCCCTGTGATGACGGAAGATACGAAAAAATGGAGGAATTTCATTATGAACGCGCCTATTCCTTAGAGGAAATTCAATCAGCCCTAAAGGAAGCCGGCATGGAATATGTGACAGCATACGAGGCTTTTACTCACAATCCGCCGACCAAAAACAGCGAGCGGATTTATGTCATTGCCAGAGAGTGCGGAAAGGAATAGTATATGAATAAAAATGAAGATTATATCGTGCGGGGGACGGCAGCCGACGGACAGATCCGTGCCTTCGCCGCAGTAACAAAGAATTTAACGGAACAGGCAAGACAGATTCACGGGACAAGTCCTGTGGGAACCGCCACTCTCGGCAGATTGCTGACCGGCGGAGTGATGATGGGAAGCATGTTAAAAAATCCTTCCGATGTATTATCCATTATTCTTCACGGCGACGGACCCATGGGAAAAACAGGGATCACCGCAAATGCAGCCGGTGAAGTCAAAGGATATATCAGCAATCCCACTTTCCAGAATCCCCCGAATATTTACGGAAAACTGGATGTGGGCGGCGCTGTTGGAAACGGTACCCTTCAGGTAATTAAAGACATGGGCTTAAAGGAGCCTTACAGCGGTCAGACTGCTCTCATTACAGGCGAGATCGCGGAAGATCTGACTTATTATTTCGCCACCAGCGAACAGGTTCCGACCTCTGTTGCCCTGGGCGTTCTGATGAATAAAGATAATACCGTAAAACAGGCCGGCGGATTTATTATCCAGCTTATGCCCTTTGCCGATGAATCCCTGATCGACCGTCTGGAAGCAAAGATCAAAGAGATCACTTCCCTTACCGTTCTTTTGGATGAGGGACTTTCCCCGGAAGATTTATTGAACCGGGTATTAGGTGAATTCGGTCTTACCTTCAATGACACAATGCCCGCAAAATATCATTGCGACTGCAGCCGCCAAAGGGTCGAAAAAGTATTGACGGGAGTCGGAAAAAAAGAGCTTGACTCCATGATCCGGGACGGAAAGCCCATCACGGTTCATTGTCATTTCTGCAATACCGACTACGTCTTTACCATCGATGATTTAAAATCATTGTAATTATTCCGAAACCCCGGACAGCTTCGCGTCAGATCCCGATAGATAACAAAAAATCCCAAAAGAAAGAACCGCCTGCCGAAGCAGACGGTTTTTCTTATAATCTTTAAATCAATTGCTGTTCACATAAAAAAACGAAACTTCAAAATTACCTGATGCAAATTTTAAAAACGAAATTCTATATTGAATAGGCACATTATTTAAGCTGATTATACTCTTGTCACATTTGTAGCCTGTGGTCCCTTAGCGCCATCGATCACATCAAATTCTACGGCTGCGCCTTCTTCAAGAGACTTGAAACCTTCAGCAGCGATTCCTGAATAATGTACGAATACATCATTTCCTGTCTCGTCTGAGATAAAACCGTAACCCTTTGAATTATTGAACCACTTAACTGTACCTTTCATAGCGTACCTCCAAAAAAATAAAATAAGGTCTTCTGACCTCTCTAAGAATACCACAGTTATGATTTTCTGTCAACGAAAAGAATTTAAAAATAATCCTCATTTTTCGTCATTTTAACCTTGAAACCTTTGCAAATTAAGCGTATACTTACACCCATGGAGGTTTGCGATGAAACGCTTTAAAAAGACAAGTATCTTCCGGCAGCTCCGTATATTATCCTTAAAGCATATGATCGTTCCGACGATCATGAGCATTACAGCCATATTGTTTCTGACCTATATTAATTTTGACGGAATTTTCAATCCCGTTACTTATCAGAATTCTTTTGATGCATACTCCGCTTATACGGACGGCACCGATAATATACATCTGCATCTGGGAGAATTAAAATATACCGGCTACAATATCATGAAAGGAAACAAAGTCAAATATGTCTACTTTTATGAATTGAGCGGTGACAAATGCATGTTTTATAAACTGGATATGAATTATGACTCCGTCGCCGATATTCCCCGTGTTCTCACGGACGTTGAAATTTCAGCCAAGGTCATGAAGACCGACGGAATCACAAAAAATATGATGGAATCCTTCGCCCAGAGTATCAACTGGAATCTGGAAGGATTGGAATCCGTCTGCTTTCCGGTCTACGTCAACGAACATGAATACAATCCGACAATTTATTATATCTTTTATATTATGCTTGCCAGCATTGTATTCTACAGTCTGTATCCGCTGACGTCCAATCTGTTTATTGTGATCGCGCCGCATACGCATCCCGCTTACCGCCGGATCCGCGTATATTATCCGGATATGAAATATGATGAACTGGTCGATATGATCAATGACAATTTTCAAAATAATGTGCTTGTCACAGCCGGAAAAATGTATGTGACCGATTTATTTTTCATCAATCTCGGTCCCAGAGAGGTATCCATCATTCCTCTGGATCAGATCGTGCTTGCTTACGACCACGGACAATTGCTTAAATTTCTCGGAATCCATATCCGCATGAGTCACACTTTGCATTTCCGCGGATATAAGAAAGTAAAAATCCTTGCCTCCGGCAAAAAAGCAACGCACACAACGATCATCACCGATTATATACGTGACAAATACCCGACGATCATCTGGGGACATACAAAAGAAAATATTCTCGCTTATCAGCAGATCCTTGCTACCGAGCGGGCCAACGAATAAAACAGGAGGGAATTTTCTCCCTCCTGTTTTTATACCTTTTTTCCGGCATGATCATATATCATATTTTGACGCCAGCTGCGCCGGCGGAAGTTTTAACATCTTGCGCACAGGCAACACTCCGATAAAAATATTCATCAGATAAATTCCAATAAGCAGCCCTGCGCAAAGTGGAAACGACGCTTCATAATTTCCTCCGAAGTTCGGTATTTTTCCGATCACATACGTCGTAAATACAGCCAGTATCACTCCCGGCAGTGAAGTCATACTGGTAAGAAGAAAATTCTCATAGGCAAACATTCCCGTAATGCCGGCTTTGGAAATACCAAGCATCCGGTATACGCCAAGATCCTGCATTCTTGATATGGCATTTGCTTTCATCATAAAATACAAGATCACCATGCTGATGACAACAACGGTTATGGTAAGGAGCACCCGCACGCCCACTTTTCCCGCGCGTTCCGAAAGATAGGCATCCACCGCCTCCCGATATTCATTTTCCACCTGAACTACCAGTTTTCCTTTAGCGGCAGATGGTATTGCTTCTTCAATAAGAGACTTTGCATCTCCCTCTTTCAAACCTGAGACGTAACAGCATTTTTTTGCATTCATCAATACCTTTGCAATATAACTGCATGCGTCATCCGCGATAATATAATCGATATCATAGCGATCCGGAAAATATCCTGCCACTTCATATTTTACACCGTCCGTAAGCAATCCCGTATAGCTGTAATCTTTATATTCCTCACTATCTTGAAGTTCCTCTGCCTTCTTGCCGAGTTTCACCATATCGGTCAGATATTTTTTTTGAAGTTCCGATTCCGGCACAAGAAGCTGTACCGTCTGATCGTCATTGATTTCCAGCCCTGCTTCTTCAAAATCACTGAATAATTGTTTTGCTTTGCTCTCTGTGCGGAAATTCACATTTCCGCCGCTTAACATAACAATCATATCCTCCGCAAGATACAGATCCGGCTGCTTTGTCTGCGAGATACCGACGATCGTCAATTGAATTCCTTTATCTGTCGTGATCGTGGAACCAACAGCATTTTTCACCTTTCCGATGGCATTTTTTACCGGCTCCGAACTTTCCATAAAATTCTCCAGCAGCCATACATCGGCAACGATTTCTTCATCATTTTCCGGCATCCGTCCGTATATCAGATCTTCTTTTTTTACTTTGCCGATATCCGCCAGAAAATAATTTTTTAATTGATAATCAGCCTGCGCCAATTGTTCAAATCCCTGATATTGATAAGTAAAACGAACATTTGGAACAATCGTCGGCTCATACCCTTTCTCCTGCAGGGCATCGATCATGGAGGCAAAATAATTCGACAATTCCTGATTACTCATCATGTCATTTTTTTCCACGGATACTTTATAATAGCGGGAATCTGTGGAAACCAGTTCCTGTTCGCTCACTTTCATAAGCCCCGCCATATCCTGTACGGTCACTGCCAGAAGAACCGCCACCGCAAACAGGGTAAGAGCAAGAAATAATTGTTTTTTTCCAAATGCCTTAAGATTTGATTTTCCGGTTTCCATAATTTCCCGCACCGTCATTTTCGGACGCTTTGCGCCCTGTATATGCGGCAGTGAGAAATCATTCTCCTCTAAATCCTCCTGCTTTACCACCGGTTTTTTTCCTTCCAGCATCCGCTTTTCATCTCTGCCATCCAGATAGACAAGATCCGCATTTTCTGCCTGGAGGTAATATTTTCCGTTATTGAAGATCAATTTCACATTCAATTCCGGAATTTCCTGATTTCCGTATACCTCCAATCTCACATTTCCCTGTTCCTGCACCGTTTTTTCATATTCGCCGAGATAGAGATCGGTTGCCTCCACATACTCATAGGTTCCGGATTTCTTTCTGTCCTCCGTAGAACTCAGACGCCCGTTTGCGATCCACAAAATCTCATCGGCAAAAAAATTCGCCACGGCTTTTTCATGTGTTACCAGAACCACAAGACATTGTCTGGAAATCTTTTTCAAAATTCCCATAATTTTCATCGTATTGGCTTCATCCAGATTTCCTGTAGGCTCATCGGCAAATATGACATTCGGAGATTTTGACAACGCCCTGGCGATCGCCACACGCTGCTGCTGCCCGCCGCTCAATTCCGACACAAGGCGCTTTTTATATTTCCACATGCCTACCTGACGCAGCACATAATCGATCCGTTCCTGTTTTTCTTCCTCCGGGATTTCATAAAGACTCAGCCCCAAAAGCATATTGTACTCAACCGTCCGCTCCCGCAAAAGATAATAATTCTGAAAGATATAACCGAATTTTTCATTTCGGATCTGTTCCTGATTTTTATCTCCGAATTTTTTTACCGTTATATCATCAACGGTAATCTCGCCGTTTGCAAAATCATCAAGGCCGCTGATGGTATTCATCAATGTCGTCTTTCCGGAACCGCTTTCTCCGAGAATACAGACAAGTCCGGTATCCGGCAGCGTAACTGTCGTATTATCGATTACATGAATTTCATTATTTTTTCCTTTGTTATAATATTTATTTAAATTCTGTACCCGAATCACAATGCGGTCTCCTTTCTCTTTGACGGTTTATTTTTCTTCACGCTCTTGTATATTCCCGCTGACAGCAGCAAAATGATCAGCAGATATACGATATAATCCGCAATTTCATAATAGCGCACAGCCGAAGCCACGTAAGGAACATTCCACGCTTTCGCCAAAACGGTAAGGATCCATGTGATCACAAGCGCAGCTCCTCCGTCGTAAAGAATTTCCCTTTTGTTCATCTCATCTACCGTTCTCCGGCTCATTCCGAGCATCCGGAATGTTTCGTGATCCCGTTTTCTTGCCCCAAGCATCATGCGTATCAGAAATACTCCCGCAACAAATACGGCTGCCAGGGCTCCCAGGGAAATCAACATCATGGTTGTCTGTGACGCCACCAGTTCGTCGTTATAACCGATGCTTCCGGCGCGGAAAACGCTGACTGCCTCATATCCCAGCCGGTTGATCGCCCGCACGGTTCTGTCTGTATAAGCGTAATCTTCCGTAAATACCGAAATCTGATAAGAAGCCTGATCCGGATAAAGTTCATCAAAACAATCGCTGCCGACCTCGATCACTTTATTTCCATGATCCGGCGCTCCTTTTACAAGATGAAGCTGTTGCATGGTAATCTGCGCATTTTCTTTGAAGGTCAATACAGCATCCGGTGATACTTTCATAAGATAGTATACCGTGGAGCTTCCCATAGATGAGGTGACAAACGCATCGGAATAATAATCATCCGAAAGGATCGCCTCATTGTCTTTTAATTCTTCATTAATCAAAAATATCGGCGCGACAATTTCCTCCCCCTGCTGCTTCGACATTGCTTCCATTTCCTCTTCACTCAGGGTATGAGCAGACGATACATCAACGCCTTTTCCCCGGGTGGTATAGATTCCCCGGAAAATAACATTCGATGCTTTTTTGGAAATCACATTCAGCATTTTCGCGGTTTTTTCGGACACAAAGATCTGTCCCTGCTCTCCGCAGGATGTAATTCCCGTAACCGTAAATGTAACGGCGGCATTACTGTTTTCCCAATTATAACTTCTGAGCAATTGCGCTTCCATGCTTGTTCCGACCAGTTTGGAATCCGTGGAATTGACCGCGATCTCATACAAGTTCTGCGGCATCTTACCTTTTTTGATATCCCCGTCGGAAAGCTCTGTGGCGCTGCGCAGCATTTTGCTTTTATCCAGCGCTTCCACACTTTTTTTCTCCGGAAGAGTTGTCTCTCTTCCGCTATTATTTCTCATGTCATACTTGTAATCTTCTCCCTCCGAATCCATATAGGAAATATCACAGATCACATCGTAAAAATCAGCATATGCCACATGACTGACCTTTTTTAATTTCTTAAGGTCCTCCTTTGTCATGGCTCTGCCGTCACTCTTTCGCACGGAAATCCTTGTCTTATCCCCGTTTGCAAAAGTGTTGTCCGAATAATCCCTCGCCGTAGAATAATCAATGCTTTTATCAAAACTTCCCACGAATACATAGATCGCCGCAAAAATAAATACAAATAACAATAAGATCACAAGCTGACTGTGGGGTTTTGCCTTTCTCTCTTTTCTTAAAATCTTTCCTGCAAGAACCGGCTCCGGCTTTTTATGTTCTCCTGTCTTTTTGACATCACTCTTTTCTTTCGGCGGTATTTTTTCCCCTTCAGAATTCTTCCCGTCAGGATTTTTCCCGTCAAGATGGTTGGGGCGAAGTCTTAAATCCTCCTCCACTTCTCCGTCAAACATCCGGATCTTGCGCGTAACATAAGGTTCCACTTCATCATAATTATGGGTGACAATCAAAACAAGTTTTTCCTTTGACAATTCCTGCAAAATCTCAATGATCTGCCAGCTGTTTTCCTCGTCCAGATTTCCCGTAGGTTCATCAGCCACAAGAATCGGCGTATCTTTCGCCAATGCTCTGGCAATGGACAATCGCTGTTTTTGTCCGCTGGATAAATGACTGGCGCGTTTTTTTGCCTGCTTTTCCAGACCGACTTTTTTCAGATAAGCAAGCGCCCGTTCCCCGCCTTCTTTTTCATCAAGAAACGGATCCACGATCCACATTGCCGCCAGCACATTATCCAGAACCGTGAAAGAATCGATCAATCTGTAATTCTGATAGATAAAACCGATCTGTTCTTTCCGGTATTTCTCCCAATCTGCCGCGTCATAATACGAAGTCTCCTCACCGCAAAAATACAATTCTCCTTCTTCATATGTATCCGTTCCGCTGATCACATTCAGGAGGGTTGATTTTCCGCTTCCGCTCTCTCCCGTGATCGCCACAAAATCTCCCTTTTCAAATTCCAGATTGATTTTATGAAGACCCATGGAGATCGTCTGATTCCCTTTATAATATTTTGATATATCGGATAATCGAATCATGCTGCCCCTCCTTCCTAAACATCATATTTCGCCGCTAATTGAGCCGGCGGTAATTTCATCAATTTTCTGACCGGTAAAATTCCGATCACAAGATTCATCAAAAATATAAACAGGATCATGCCTGCCAATGCCGCAGGCGAAAAGCGAAACGAGGACTCCGTCACCGGAAGCAGCGACATTCCGTAAAATACCAGCGCCGACAGCAGAATCGCCGGAACGGAGGTTCTAAGTGTGATCAAAATATTCTCATATGCAAACATTCCATAAATACTTGCCTTTGAAACGCCAAGCATCCGGTATACGCCCAGATCTCCGATACGGTCAATGACATTTGCCTTCATGATGAAATACAAAATCACCATGGAAATAATTACGATAGTAACCGCGATCAAAATTGCGGAATCCGCTTTTTCTTTATTCTTGTCCCGGTATTCCTCCACCACTTTCTCCGCCTTATTTGAAACAATCACCGCGCCTTTTTCCAGACTGGTATGTTTCGCTATCACCTGTTCAATTTTTGAGCGAAGGGAAGCGAGATTTTTGTTCTCATCGTATACATAAAATTTCTTATATACATTCATCATCGCCTGAGAGATCATCGGAAATCCCTCCTCGGCAATAATATAATCCACGCCCGGATCCTCCTGAAAACAACCTGCCACCTTGTACTCCACCGTACCGAACAGGCTTCCCGTATAACTGTAATCCAGATATGCGGTATCCGAATCCATCTTCTCACGGTACTCCTCGTAGGTCATTCCATATTCTTCTTCCAGTTCCTCCAGTCCCTCTGAAATCTCCTGAATCTCCCGGTCCAGATGGCGGATATCGTGATCGCTCATTTCCGAACGGTCATATCCTTTTCTTCTCTCGATTCTGGAATGTTGATGCTCCAATTCTCCATAATTATTTTTCAGATAATTCTGATATGCAATTTTAAGATTTTTCTGAGGAACAAGAACTTCCACCTCATTGTCGTCTGTGATGGATAGCTGTTGCTGCTCTCCGTATGCAGCGGCACAATCCTCACCGAGAAATGTCACAAGACTGTTGGACAGCATAACGATCAGATTCGCCGTTCCGTAGAGATCCGGTTCGCCGGTATCGCAAATTCCCGTTATTTTCAGATGATATCCCTTGTCCGACACCAGTTCCAGTCCTATCAGCTGACTGTCATCCGTGATCAGATTTTTCATTTCCGTGTATTCATCCTGCAATTTTCGGATTACCAGCACATCAAGCACAATTTCCAGATCATTCCCCGGGCTGTTCCCGCTTACGATCTCATCTTTCTTTAAATATTTCTCATCTGTCACGCTCAACGCCGGAAGCGTCACTTCCATTCCCTCTACCTGACGGAATCCCTGATATTTTAACGTCAAAGCGGGAGCCGCGTAATTATAAGCCGTAATTCCCTCTTTCTCCAACTGTTCCACCAGAAGTGGAAATTCTTTCTCATATGTAAGATTGAACAATTTACTCTCCGGATCAGCCTCCACCGTATCATAATGGGAATCCGTGGACACCAGACTGCCCTCATCCACGAAGAGCTCAGACATCAGATTTGCCATGGAAAATACAAAAAGCAAAGATACCACAATAAAAGTCAGATACAGAAACCTCTTTCTTTTTCCCATGGATCTGATATTGCCGGCTGCGATTTTCCGGATATCCTGAAATGTGATCTTCGGTTTCGATCCGTTGGATAAGGGCTGCAGATCATATGAGATCTGATCAATCTCCTGCTTCTTCGCCACCGGACGTTTGGAATCCACAACTTTTTTCTCACTGGCCGCCGTCAGAAATTCTACCTGACGCTCCGTATCTGCTGCCAGATAATATTTTCCATTGTCATAAACCAGCTTTAAAGTGATCTCCTCTCCCTCTTTCTTATCTTTATCTTCCTCGTATATCTCCACTTCTACCTTACGGTTTTTCAGCGCGCTCTCTTTAAATTCTTTCAGATACAGATTATTGTCATCGATATACTCATAGGAATCCCGGCTTTGATTATCCGCCATTTTCCGGATGGTTCCCTCGCCGATCCAGATGATCTTATCCGCAAAAAATTCCGCGATCCGCTGTTCATGGGTAACCAGAAGGACCAGACAGTTTTTGGAGATCTTTTTTAAGATCCCCATGGTATTCATGGTATTTGCCTCATCCAGATTTCCTGTGGGCTCATCGGCAAAGATTACCTTCGGAGCCTTTGCCAATGCTCTTGCAATGGCAACTCTCTGCTGCTGTCCGCCGCTTAACTGCCCTACGTTCTTTTTCTTATAACGCCACATCCCGACTGATTTCAATACATATTCGATCCGCTGGTCTTTCACTTGCTCCGGAAGATCATACATGGACAACGCCAGCCGCAGATTATAATCCACGGAACGGTTTAACAGCAGATAATAATTCTGGAAAATATATCCGAATTGCTGATTTCTGACTTTCTCCTGCACCTCATCGCCATATTTTTTTACCACCTGACCGTCGATTTCTATCGTGCCACTCTCAAAATCATCCAGTCCGCTGACGGTATTCATAAGCGTGGTCTTACCGGAGCCGCTCTCTCCGAGAATACAGACAAGACCGGTATCCGGCAGCGTCAGAGTGGTATCATTGATGACATGAATTTCATTATTTTTTCCTTTGTTGTAATATTTATTTAAATGTTCCAGTTTAATCATGATTACCCCTCTTCTTTCGCGATCCCGGCGTTCATCAATTTGCTCAGGTGTCTGTTAAACATCCATGCCGCGCATATTCCCAAAAGCACAGACAAAATAACCACTAAGACATAATCAAAAAACGTATAATATCTGACAAAATTTCCGATCGGAGAAAATCCGCTCTCTCTCGATATCACGCCGACGATACAGCACGCAAGAGAAAGAAACAGACTTCCCGTCACAAGTTCATAATAATTCATCTCATTCATGGTTCTCTGCTTCATACCCAGTGATTTTAATATTCCGAAATCTTTTCTGCGCAATTTCATCATGGCATAAAGCACCAGCGCGGACAAGATAAAAATAACCACAATAAAGGAAGCTGTCATCAATGCCGAGGTAATACTCTCTCTTAATTTATCCGGTTCATAATCTCCTGCGCTGATCCGCATGGCGCTGACCGCCTGATAGCCTTTGTGATTGATTGCCTTGAGTACCCGCCCGGTATAGGCATAATCCTCGATAAATACGGAAATCTGTACTATTTCCAAAGAACCATATAATTCCTCCAAAAGTTCCCTGCTGCACTCTGCCACCCCGGAACTTCCCTCATGGGTTCCTTCTGTGATCGTCACTTCTATGGGATCCGTCACATGGTCAAGCACTTCCGTAATATTGGCATTTTCAACGATTTCTTCATATTGCGTCTTATTGACAGTTTTCTTTCCCTCTGTCTTTAAATTCATGGTCAGATCCTGTGATATCCGGATCTGATTACTTTTTAGTCCCTCGCCTTCCACAAAAATGGTACGCACTTTACGGTCACTGAATTCCACAGTTGTCTCTGCTGTTTCATCATCCGGCACATTTGTTTTTTGTATCTGATAATTTAATTCTGTCTGGCGATCCCCGTAATACACATTCAATCTTTTTCTGAATTCCTCCGTAAAGAAAGGACCTTCTTCCCGATCTGCGATACCGGTAACCAGAAAGGTACTTCCGATGCAAATACTGTCAGACCAGGATTCCTCCCGAAAATAAATGGTGATCTCCTTTCCTTCGAGATCTTCATTTCCCTTAGGCAAAACCACCTCGCCGGCGTTCTCCGGAAGTTTTCCTTTGAGCAGATCGCTCTGCGTCAGACTTTCCGCAGCTTTCATATAATGGCTGTAATCTTTTGCAGCTACGCTGACGCTCTTTCGATCGGAAGTTTCACTCTTTTGATATGTCATCATATAGTCTTCATTTTTGCGAAACAGGCAGCTGATGTCATTGACATAATCATACTTGTCCGCATAGGAAACATATTTTACCGCCTGTATCTTCTTCATATCTTCATCGGTAAATGCGCTGCCGTCCGCTTTTCTCACGATCAGACGGTTATCCGCTGTATTCTCAAAGCTGTTTTTTTGTATCGTTCGGGCTTTATAATCATCAATGCTTCCGAGAAAATATCCGAACATAATGAAAAATGTCACAATGCTGACTGCCATGATGCTGCCGATAAAAAACGTCCGGTGAGGCTGCGCTCTCCGATTCTTCCGCACAAAAGAAACGGCTTTTCGCAAAGTTCCTTTTGCCGTTTTTTTCTCCGAAGCAGCGCCTGTCTCTGTTTGTTTATTCTCATCTTGTTTTTCCTCCGCCGGAACCGGAGACGCGTCTTCCCTTTTCTTCCATTGCAGATCTTCCGCGATCTCTCCGTCAAACAGCCGGATCTTACGGGTCGCATATTGATCCACCTGATCAAAATTATGGGTAACTACGATCACAAGCCTGTCTTTTGATAATTCATAAAGCATCTTCATTACGGCTTCCCCGTTCTCAATGTCAAGATTTCCGGTAGGCTCATCCGCAATAATGATCTCGGTATCCTTCGCCAATGCTCTCGCGATTCCCAATCTTTGTTTTTGCCCACTGGAAAGATGAACCGCCTTATGACCGCCCCACTTTCCAAGCCCGACCTGCTCTAACAGTTCTTTTGCCTTTTCTCTGTGCTGTTTTTTTGCTTTTTTGGAATCGTCCCCGTCGCAGATCTCCATGACCGTCTCTACATTTTCCAACGCGGTATAACTGTCGATCAGGTTATAAGACTGATAGATAAAACTTATTTTTTCTCTTCTGTATGTTTCCCAGTCCTGTGCATCATAATAAGAGGTTTCCTCTCCCTGCACATACATTTCTCCTTCTTCGTAACTGTCCATTCCGCTGATCACATTGAGCAATGTGGATTTACCGCTTCCGCTCATTCCCGTGATCGCCACGAATTCTCCCTTTTGAAATTCAAGATTGATATTATGCAAAGCCATCGTGACACTGGCGTCACTTGTATAATATTTCGTTACATTCTTTAGTTTGATCATGGCTCCTATTCATAGTCTCCTTCCAGTTCCACCGTCGGAACAGAACATGCCATAGGATTCTTCGAGCAGTCCGCATATCCGGTATCCACATTTTTCTGCGCCGCGCCATGTTCCTGATCATTCACAAATACATTCACATGTCCGGTTCCCTGCTCCACTGCCCCGTCAAGCTGCGCCACAATATCTTTCAACATTTTCTTATCCATAATAAACCCTCCTGATTCTGAATCGGCATACGCGATTGCTTCACATTCACCCCTGCCGGCTCATTAAGTTGCCGCGATAGGATCGCAATTTTCCTGTATTTATCCAGTATAACCGAAATATTATGAGAATTCAACCGAATCCTTGTGAAAAATGCACACTAAATATTACGATTGAATGTCGCATGGCTTTAGCCCTGCGACCTGCTTGCTGGAGGCGGCAGCAATTCCCGTAGGTCGGAGATTGAATC